>NZ_JBEOPI010000014.1:0-106742 GCF_040309905.1 Shewanella sp. CAL98-MNA-CIBAN-0140 | reverse complement strand
AATACCTAACAGATTGTTAAATTTGGCAATAATTCACACGCCAATACATTCTTACTGAGCCAACTGCATAGGCATGTTTATTAATGTTATTCTGGTTCTTGCTCATTGCGGTAATTTACATGTTTATCGCTGATAAACTGCAAACTAAACAAGCCATTCGGCATAACTACCCTGTCATCGGCCGTTTTAGGTATATTCTAGAAAAACAAGGCGAGTTTTTTAGACAATACTTTTTTGCCCAAGACCGCGAAGAGCTGCCATTTAATCGCGCCGAACGCAGTTGGGTATATCGCGCCGCTAAAAATGTTGACCGCACCATTGCGTTTGGTTCTACTCAGATCTTAGATAAACCGGGGGCAGTAATGTTCATGAACTCAGCATTCCCCATCAATGATCATGACACCCATAAAACCATCGCTGTCACCATTGGCCCCGATTGTAATCACCCTTACATAACCGAGAAAATTTGCCATATATCAGCAATGAGCTTTGGGGCATTGTCTCGTCCAGCGATTACAGCACTATCCCATGGCGCAGCAAAAGCAGGCTGTTGGCTCAATACTGGCGAGGGAGGATTAAGCCCTTACCATCTAAAAGGTCATTGTGATTTAGTATTTCAAATAGGCACAGCTAAATACGGTGTCCGTAATGCTCAAGGCCATTTAGACGCACAAAAACTCACCGAAATTGCAGCGCATCCTGAAGTCAAAATGTTTGAAATTAAGTTAAGCCAAGGTGCTAAGCCCGGTAAAGGTGGTATTTTACCCGCCATAAAAGTGACTGAAGAAATTGCCATTATTCGCGGGATCCCAGCGGGACAAGACTCAATTAGCCCCAATGGACACATTGAATTAAACAACGTAGCTGACATTGTCGATATGATAAATCAGGTAAGAGGTATTACCGGCAAACCAACAGGAATTAAGGCTGTGTTAGGCGATATGTCTTGGGTAACCGAATTCCTGGATGAAATTGAGCGCCGTGGTATTGAGCATGCACCAGACTTTTTTACCTTAGACAGTTCCGATGGCGGTACAGGCGCAGCGCCACAAGCTCTGATGGATAATGTGGGCTTACCACTACGACAGAGTTTACCGTTACTGGTTGATTTACTGAATGAACGCGGCTTTAAGCAACGCATTAAAATTATTGCTACGGGGAAAATGATCATACCCTCATATGTGGCATGGGCATTAGCCACTGGTGCCGATTTTATTGCTTCCGCCCGTGGAAATATGTTTGCCTTAGGCTGTATTCAATCGCTGCAATGTAACAAAGACACTTGCCCCACTGGCATTACAACTCATAATACACGACTACAAAAAGGCTTAGATCCTAAAGATAAATCGGTACGTGTCGCAAACTATAATCATTTTTTACACTATGATTTAATCATGATCGCACATTCATGCGGCGTAACAGATCCAAGATATTTAACCCGCCACCATGCTCGTATTGTGCAATCGTCTGGGGTCGCAGTCACTCTCGATAAACATTACCGACATATGCAATAGTGTAGGTCATGAACCCCAGTAAATTACAGGGCTCTAGTGCGCGGATTACTTTGCCGAAAATGAGAAAAGGTGTACAATATGTTTGATATTAGTCACAATAAGCAGTCTTAATGTGATTTGAAGAGACGTCAGTCCAGAGGGTTTCGTATTGAATATAAAAACGAATGCAGTAGATCTAAATGCAAAAAGCTTAAGTTTAAGCTGTAAAAACTGTAATCGAATGACAGAAATCGAAGGAGAATTAGTATGCTTTGAACAAGGCAAAATTAAACGTTTAACACTAGACCCTTCTCCAGCGGCACTGATAAAAATGGTGTGTATTAGTTGGCAGAAAAAGTAATCATTTTTAATCAACAGTCGAATTTGTCATTTTAGACATAACTGACTATATCCCGATCTTCTTCCAAGTGCTTTATCGACCAAAAATCCTAATGTTAGCGATTAAAGCCATAATGGCATCCCAAAAGATACACTGATATCAATTCATTAGCATCATAAGTCAGTGCAAATCGATATAACAGCATGAGTTGATTAGAGCGAGTCAAACAACAAAAGTGTGTCCTGCGTGTCATCATTTTGTTTAATTGGCTAGGTTATACAATACTCTTATCGAGATCACTATCCATCGCCTTAGCTAACGTCACGCCACGAGTCGTCACCCTTAAACCAGCACACAAATCGTTGTACACTATTTTAATTGCATCATCAGACATGTTACGCGTTTTTAGCATTGCCATAATAGCAAACCAATCTGTTGTCACTTGATGCCGGGTGCCTTCTAGCGCCGCAATTAACGCAATATTATGCACAAGTCATCTCCATACACGAATCTGCACCTTTAATAAAATCCAGTTGATTGAAAAACAATGTTATCTGAGATAAATAACTCACGAGTAAGGCTATAGATTAACTGCGTTAATCACTATCGTCAAAAAATTCATTAGCCATAAATCTAACAATAGGGTTTTAACACCATTCAGCGCTGTTAAAATGTTCCATTATAGAGTGCTTACGCTATAAAGAGGTTTTTAATTATGCCCCCACTTAACGACTTCGCTGGTGATAATTCTTACTCATGGTAAGAGAATGATAAACCCAAACGCCCGTTTTTACGCCACATCAACATATATACCTAAACGACCTCGAAATGTAGGCTCCAGCATATCAAGAAGTGACCGCGCTCAACGTTCTAGGAATAGGGCTGCTAGAGCGACCTTCGGTCGGCTAGGTACTCGGAATTAGCCGCACAGCATATTCGCATCTAATCCTCTCGCTTTTAGCTGGTATAGAATCTAGCCGCGCTAGCGTACTAGCATCTAATCCTCTCACTTTTAGTTTATATAACGCAGAAACATGTTTATCGACACTTAGCCCTTCGCCAGATTTTCTTGTTCATTTTGAATATGCCAAAGCCGAGCATAAAGCCCCTGTTGAGCTAATAAACTAGTATGAGTGCCATGCTCAACAATATTACCTTTACTCAATACGACTATTTGGTCTGCATCAATAATGGTCGATAAACGATGGGCTACGACTAAACTTGTGTGACCTTTTGCAGCATCTCGCAAGGCACTTAAAATAGCTTGCTCTGAGCGTGAGTCTAATGAAGACGTGGCTTCATCAAACACTAAAATAGGCGCACCTTTCAACACAGCACGAGCAATAGCAACACGTTGTTTTTCGCCGCCGGAAAGCTTTAATCCACGCTCACCGACCTTGGTATTGCCTTTATCTGGCAATGATTCAATAAAGTCGCTCAAATGAGCCAATTTAATCGCCGCGATAATCTCATCACGGGAAGCATCTGCACGGCCATAGCGAATATTCTCATAAATAGAATCGTTAAATAATACCGTATCTTGCGGTACTACTGCGATTGCTCTGCGTAAAGCTTGCTGGCTAAACTGACGCACATCAATACCATCTATAGTGATCGAACCACTGGCAACATCATAAAAGCGAAATAACAATTTAATGATAGTGGATTTACCTGCGCCACTGTCGCCCACTACGGCAATTTTTTTCCCTGCTGGCACCTCAAAACTGACACTTTTTAAAATGGCTCGTTGATCGTAATGAAAGCTCACATCAGTGAACTTTATCGCTCCAATGGTTGGGCTAATTTCTATCGCATCAACCTGATCTAATACTTGTGGTTGTTTGGCTAAAATATCAAACATGCGTTCAATATTGGCTAATGCACCGCGGATCTCACGATAAACAAACCCTAAAAAATTTAACGGAATAAATAACTGCATCATAAACGCATTAATTAATACAAAATCGCCAATAGTCATGGAATCTTGGCTCACTTCGTAGGCCGCCAACCCCATCATGGCAGTCATAGCAACGGCAATAATTAACGCTTGGCCACCATTAAGCGCAAATAACGATAAACGGTTTTTGCGCTTTGCCACTTCCCATTGCTCAAGCGCAGAGTCATATCGTTGCGACTCAAATTCTTCGTTATTAAAATATTTTACGGTTTCATAATTTAATAAGCTATCCACTGAACGAGTATTTGCCAGCGAGTCGGCTCTAGCGGCATCGCGCACATAACCTGTACGCCATTCTGTCGCCACGACGGAATAACCAATGTAGGTCACAACAGAGAAGAAGGTGATCAGCGCAAAACTCGCGCCATAGTTATAAAAGAAAATACCAATAACTAAGACAATTTCAAGCAGTGTTGGAACGATATTAAACACCATAAAGCGCATTAAAAAACTGACACCACTGGTGCCACGTTCAATGTCACGCGACAGGCCGCCGGTACGGCGATCTAAGTGAAAATCAAGATCGAGTCGATGTAAATGTTCAAAAACCGACCGTCCAAGGCGACGAATAGCACGTTCGGTAACCCGACCAAATAAGGTATCGCGTACCTCACCAATAATGACATTGAGCAAGCGAACCGCACCGTAGGCTAACACCAAACCAACAGGGACGGCGATTAGCTGCGTCGCTGATTGTTTATCGAGCGTATCGACTAAGTCTTTAAGGATAAATGGCAATCCAACACTCGCTATTTTAGCAACGATGAGGCAAATCATCGCCAGCAATACTCGCCCTTTAAATTCTAATAAATATGGCCATAACAATCGTAGAACTTGCCAATTTAACGTCCCTACCGGGCCTTCAAAATACGCAGAAGGTCTCATCTTTACTCCAGTTAATTACCGCTGTTATTGGCAGTGTTACGAATGGTAAACATTGATTGTCTTATTATATGCCATTTCCTTATCAGACTTACGTCACATTATAATGGAATGGATATTATCAAATTTTATTGATGTTAACCTTTTTAACGTCAAGTTTAGTAATACTTAAGGCTTACTAAAAATAGATTTTTATTAGTCAAAGATATAATTTTTGGGTTTATTTGTGTTTTTTTGTGCTTTTTTAAGCTAAATAGAGTTATTTCTGTGAGCATAATTTGCTACTCTTCGAGTACAAATAAAGGCCTGTTTGATGATTAACAGACAAAGATTTACTAACTTAAAGGATGCTTTATGTTGGATAACACAAAAATTCAGTACCCTCCATTACAACTAATACAAACATGGGTATGGATGATGATTGAATCTGATAACCCTGAACTGCAAGACAAAGGCCGTAATAATCTTATCTCGGCCTTTGGTAATCTAGCAAAGGCTAATGAATATCTCGTTGAATATACAAAAAAATAAGGCGCTCATTGCGCCTTATTTTTTGAGTGATTTTGCCAAAGACTATGCTTGACGACGGTCTAGTACACTTTGATTTAGGGTCGCTAAAAGCGACTCGGTGTCATCCCAACCGATACAAGCATCTGTAACACTTTGTCCATAACACAATGCACTGCCTTCAATTAAATCTTGGCTTCCTTCGACTAAATGACTTTCAACCATAACCCCAAATATAGCCTGATTACCTTGAGATATTTGACCGGCAACATCCTTTGCTACCACCATCTGTTTTTTATAATTTTTGCTGCTATTGGCATGGCTAAAATCAATCATAATATTATCAACTAATCCTGACTTAGTCAGCTGATTAGCAATCTCTGAAACATGCTCAGCACTATAGTTTGGGGCGCGTCCACCACGAAGAATAATATGACAATCGGGGTTGCCTTTGGTCGATACAATCGCTGAATGACCAAACTTAGTCACCGACAAAAAGTGGTGAGGAGCATTGGCTGCACCTATCGCATCAATAGCCACTTTAATGGTGCCGTCGGTGCCATTTTTAAATCCAACAGGACAAGACAGCCCCGATGATAGCTCTCGGTGTACTTGCGACTCAGTGGTGCGAGCCCCAATAGCGCCCCAACACATCATATCGGCCACATACTGAGGCGTGATCATATCTAAAAACTCACCTGCGGTTGGTATTCCAGAGTCATTTAAATCGACTAATAATTTGCGCGCAGTGCGTAAGCCATCATTTAGTTGAAAACTATTATCCATATACGGATCATTAATTAAGCCTTTCCAGCCCACGGTTGTTCTCGGCTTTTCAAAATACACCCGCATCACGATTTCAAGCTGATCTATATACTGTTCACGTAACTTAACCAAGCGTTGACCATATTCTAAAGCCGCAACAGGATCATGGATTGAACAAGGACCAATCACCACCAACAGACGATCATCTTTACGGGCTAAAATGTTATGAATGCTGTTGCGTGCATTGAAAACGGTTGCTGATGCATTTTCGGTTGCCGGAAATCGCTCTAGAATCGCAATAGGAGGAAGCAATTGTTTTATTTCATCAATACGAATATCGTCAGTTTGGTAATGCATAGTGGTTACAGCTCCGGCAAAACATTTTATTTATCTGATCCATTAAAAGGTAAATCAGATGATACGATTCATTAAAAATGATCAAAAACCATCGAAAAAAATGAACATGAATCTCCAATTTAACCAGTATCTATCGACAAATCAATCAAGTATTATTCATCGATACCGATAACAGATGCTATAGCAAGTCACGGGCAATACGGTAATAGGAAGTAATAGCGAATGAGACACAGTACCCCGATGTAAACTGAGTATTAAATAAGCCTATTTATAGATTTTTAGTAACCAATCACACTGCCAATCACACTGCCAATCAGCAGTATTATGAAAAGACACACTCATGATATTAATATGCTTTACCTTGGTTATTAACCTCATTCAACTCAACACAAACAAGATGAACCATTTAATATTCAGCTCGTTATCCAGAAGGTAATCACTGATTGAAAAACTAAAAACACCCATTACATTCAGCAAGTTACCATGGACATCAACCCCTCAGTGGCCGCTTCCATTGAGCCTAACGAAGGTTAACACCCATTAGTCGAATTTAACTCGTTGAGTGACAGTGGAACATGGGTTCAGGGCATCGGAAGATTTAGTTTATGCCGATAATATTAAATGACTATTTGATACCCAAAACTTGATTGAATATCAAAAATAGCGGGTTCTGCTTATCAAGCATTAACTTCCATATTGAATAAATTAACGATCTTAATGCTTTGTCTTTTTTAGGGTTTCAAAACTGAAAACAATACTTAGTCGATATGTTTAACGATTTGAGCAATGCCAATCCTCATATTAGTGAAATCACTGATCACAAAGCCAAGTGGTGAGGTTATTTAATCGTTACGTACATGAAATTATATTAGAAAAACAGATATTTGAATATTATCGCCATAAACTAAAATTAAAGCTCGACCCCCTTACCCCCGAGCAAAATCGCATTGTTCAACCCTGCCCAACCAACATTGTCTGTCATCAACCCATCATGACTAATCGAGTTAATAATGCCATTACGTCACCCAAGCAGTCATATCGCGACCTAAAAATACTCGAACTCGCATAACAAAAATAATGTTCAGCCACATCATTAAGCCCCTAAAAAGCATTAGTTCTGCTTCATTGCTTGCAGCTTAATTTGGTAGCGTTGTTTATTATTGGTGTCACTGAGTGCCAATGCACGTTTAAGATTTTTCTCAGCGAGTCGCTCCTCACCCGTTGCCCAATAAGCCCTAGACAAACCAAAATAAAACTCGTGCCGATAATCCGCTTTCTCAACAGCGCGCTTATACCATACGAGTGCATCTTGATATTGCTTATCAAAATACGCTTGTTGGGCCATGTCAAAATAATAAAATGGATTATTAATTCTCGCTAACTCAAGTACTTTATGCACTTCACGCCATTCCTCTAAACGACCTTGTTCACCTAAAATTAACGCTAAGTTATACAGTGTCGACAGATCTTGATCGTTAACGTGTAACGCCGAGCGGTAGACATTTTCAGCCTCATCCTCATAGCCCTTATGTCGATAGATAACCGCCAGTGTATTAATCGCAGCAACAAATTGAGGGTCTAGCTGAATGCTTTTTTTAACTAACGCATAAGCCAAATCGTAATCGGCTTTCACCAACGCTTCGGCGGCGATATTGTTATAGAACATTGCCGTTAATTGATGCTTATTGACTCTTTTTTTATGGTAAGCACGAACAGAGCGTTCAGGCAAAAAGTCCACTAGCATTTCAGATCTGCTAAATAGCACAATGTTGCTATTAACCGGAGGTAACAAACTTAAATTCACATGACCGTTAACTAAATAGAAACCACCGCGCCTATCCCAAATAGGTTCAACATCAATATCATGAAATTCAACCGGCACATTTAATACATCCGCTAACGCAGCCGACAATACAACTAAAGACATGCAGTTACCTTGGCGGCTGAGTACCGTTTCAGCGGCTGTGCGGGTAAAATGGTCTCGATATTCAAAGCCACCATTTTGTGCACCGATATACTGAGCCAACCACTCATTGGCCATCACACCTTGGCTACGGATAGTATTATCGGCTTGAAATTGTCGCCTGAGTTGTGTCACAAAATTTTCTGGCAATCGATAAATATCGTCAACAGTCACAACGTCAACAGGTGTGAACAGTTCATCATGAAACAAGTTATCAATATCAATTTTGTTGACCGACGACGGGGCTGATTGGCAGGCACTCAAACTAAAAAATAAAAACAAAAACAAGATATTAACCCACGCAGGTAATAAGTCATCACCATAATACGGGGGATCAACCTCTATTCCTTTTGAGTGATAAGTGAACATAATTCAGCCCTTAGATAGAAATAAGCTATCTAAAAGTATAGTCAACAGATGACCTCTCGGTCAAAAAGAACCGTCACAAGGTTGTAACGACTTATTAACCAACCGCTATTGGGATAATAAACGCTTATCAAACAGCTGAAGTATTCGAACTCTACCCTCTTTGCCCCCTTTATTAATCCCAGTGGGATTAACTATTGAGATGGGCCATCACTCATAGGCGGATCAATTTGTATATAAACGGGTTTATCTTGGTATTGGTAGGGACGATAAGATTGCAGGCCACAGCTAAAGTGGTCAAAGGGTAACGTCACGGCGACACAACCCAGGGGTAAGGATTGCAAAATGTTAATTTGCTCTTGCTGCCTTAACAATTCTTGCCATTGATGCTGTTGTGACACCAAATCGCGAACCGCAAATGCATCAAAGGCTTGTGATGACGGACGCACCACAACGGTGCCAGAGTAGCTATTGGCACTTAATAACACGACTCCAGCTAACAGACAAATCATCCATGGCTTCATTAATAATGTCATCACTCTTGTTATCCCAAAATGGCTATCTCATAACGCTAGCACATTGTCTCAGCTTCCCCAACAAAGCTTGATAACCTCTTTATTCTGGTGCATAAAAAAACAGAATCCTAATGTTAGGATTCTGTTCCAGGGTTATGTTTTATAATACGAATAAAGCGTATTAATCACTTAACCAGCGGTTTTAACACTAACAAACTCAGGGTAAGCATCTACACCACAGTCAGAAGCATCCATCCCGTTATACTCTTCTTCTTCTGTTACGCGGATACCCATGGTCATTTTAATCACAAACCAAACAACAAGAGATGCTGAGAATACCCAAGCGAAGATAATCGCGGCCCCGTATAGCTGGCTACCAAAACTCGCGTCTGCATTTGATAATGGCACCAGCATTAATCCTAGGAAACCAGCAACACCGTGCACCGAGATAGCACCAACAGGGTCGTCAATTTTAACACGGTCAAAAGCGATAACCGAGAAGATAACAACAGCACCAGCAACCAAGCCAATCACACCTGCCATTAACAATGACGGCGATAATGGGTCAGCGGTAATCGCCACTAACCCGGCTAACGCACCGTTTAAAATCATGGTCAAGTCTGCTTTACCCCATACCACTTTACACACGATAAGTGCTGAGATGGCACCAAATGCAGCAGCGGAGTTGGTGTTGACAAAGATTTTAGCAACTGCACTGGCGTTTTCTGCATCTGAAACTAACAGTTGCGAGCCACCGTTAAAGCCAAACCAACCCATCCATAAAATAAACATACCTAAGGTAGCCATAGGCAAGTTTGAACCAGGGATTGGATGAATTTGACCATCTTCACCGTATTTACCTTTACGAGCGCCAAGCAGCAACACACCAGAGATGGCTGCGGCAGCACCCGCCATATGCACAATGCCACTACCAGCAAAATCAACAAAGCCAGCTTCAGAGAGAAAGCCACCGCCCCATGTCCAATACCCTTCAACAGGATAAATAACCGCGGTCATTACCACTGAAAAAGTAAGGAATGACCACAGCTTCATCCGCTCAGCAACCGCACCAGACACAATTGACATTGCTGTGGCAACAAACACCACTTGGAAGAAAAAGTCAGATTCAAGAGCATGATCCGCACCTTCAGCTTGCGTGCCTATTAGTGAGCCAAAAGAAGGAATAAAGCCACCTTCAACATTATTTACATACATAATGTTATAGCCAACTAATAGAAACATGACACACGCAATGGAGTATAAGCACACGTTTTTAGTTAAAATTTCAGTGGTGTTTTTTGAGCGAACTAAGCCAGCTTCTAACATGGCAAAACCCGCTGCCATCCACATCACAAATGCGCCTGAAATAAGAAAATAAAATGTATCTAGTGCAAAACGTAATTCAGTTACCGTCAGCCCTAATTGAGTTAATTCTTCCATCACCGCCCCCTTATAATGCTTCGTTATCAAGTTCACCCGTACGGATACGGATCGCTTGTTCTAAATCAGTTACAAATATTTTACCATCACCAATTTTGCCGGTATGAGCGGCACTGGTAATCGCTTCAATAAGCATGTCCAAGTTTTCATCCTTGGTGGCAATTTCTAATTTTACTTTTGGTAAAAAGTCTACTTGATACTCTGCCCCACGATAAAGTTCTGTGTGACCCTTTTGACGTCCAAAGCCTTTTACCTCAGTTACAGTCATACCCTCAATGCCCATGCCTGCAATAGCTTCACGGACATCATCCAATTTAAATGGCTTGATGATAGCGCTGACGAGTTTCATCTCGACCTCCAAAAGTGTGAAAAAAAATGGTTGTTGTTTTGTTGTTGAATGAGTTAATTCAATCATTAGGCCACTTTTTCAACAGTCTGTTATATATGGTTTTTATTTTATTTTGTATTTTATTTGTTAACAGAACAGCACCAATCGAGTGCACAGAAAACAGCGCCGCATTGTTTTGGTGCAACTATTACCCCACCATTAATGGCACATAACAGCAATCGATTGATCTGCGACTTCTACGCCAAACACATAAAAAAACAGCCCTCAAATGAGGGCTGTTTGCTATATTGCTTCTGGTTTTACATGAGGTGAGTGTTAATGCTCACCGTAAAACTTATTAGTAAGTCGCTTCACGCTTTTTAGCTTCTTCTTTCCACTGAGGAACCAGTGTTTTCTTAAACTCAGCTTTTTCAGCATTCATGGTTTTCATGTTCATACCTAAAGCGGCTTGTGCTTTTGCTTTAGTTGAAGTGTCAGGGTATGCAATAGGTTGCTTAACACCTTTAGCACCTAGTAGCTGAGCCAATTTAACACGAGCATCAGCCGCTTTATCCAATGAAGTACCTAAAATACGTAATACTTCAGCAGGAGCATGAGTTGATGCACCATGAGAAGCAGTTGCGTAATCCCAACGCCATTGTGAATGACGAATATCCATTAGGATTGGCTTCATTTCAACTTCAGTTGCACCAGCATCCCACGCAGCTTTAGCTTCAAAGTGAGCTTTAACTAATTGAGTTTCAACACGTGCTTTTAAGTCTTGTGCTTTCTTTTTGCTTTCATTAACTTGCTTTACCATAAACTCTTTGCTTTGACTGTGACAAGTTGCACAGGTTTCTTCAAAGCGATCAAATGGGTTACCCACTTTATGGTCTGTAAATTTGCGGCCTTTGTCGTTAGTCACTTTAGGCATATGACAATCAATACAACTCACGTTATTTTGACCGTGCACGCCCATTTTCCAAGTTTCATAACCAGGATGTTGTGCTTTTAGCATAGGAGTTTTAGACACAGCATGGGTCCAATCAGAGAATTCCATGCTGTCGTAATACACTTCCATTTGCTCAACAGTCGTCCCCATATCCCAAGGGAATTTAACGAAACCAGGACGTTCTGCGGTTTTCTCGAAATAGTATTCTACGTGACATTGAGCACATACCATTGATTGCTTGTCTTTACGAGAAGCTTTATCAAATGGCGTATTCAATGTATCCATTGCGCGAGCCGCAAATGGACGTGACATGCGTAACTTTGAAGAACCTTTTTCATGACAATCGCCACAACCAAGCACATTGACTATTTCTGGACCGCCTTTAGCCCACTTACCACTGAAATAACCATCTTCACCTTGCTCTTCAATCACCCGAGGTACATCAGGGCTTTTACAGCTCCAACACGCCATTGGCATTGGACCATCTTGAGCATTTTTTGGCGCACCGGTACGTAATGAGTTAGTTACGTCAGTAACCGCATACATATGACCACGTGGTGCATTGTAATCTTTAGCGAAGCCGTAACCTGCCCATAATACAACTAGGCTAGGTACTTTTTCTAACATATCAACAACTTCTTTGCTTTCCTCAGTAGCATGCCAGCTGTCATATTGCTTTGAAAATTTATCTTTATAAACCTCATTACGCGGTTCGGTTTTATCACTCGCCATTGCGCCTGCAGCCATAAAACTGGCTGCAATCACTGCACCCAGTGCAATTGATTTTACATTCATCTTCATCACCCTTTATCTCCGTGTTACATTATATTTAATTTAATAATCACGACATCTCCAAGGTCAAAGTTAGCTATTTAATTCAACTTTAAATATACCCCTTATGGGGTATAGCGATGAAAGTTTGCGCCAGATCAACATGTAAACAGGATGTATTTCACAGTTTTGTAAACTTGTTAATGTTATCAACCCATACCTAATGTAGAACACACTATTGGACACGATATAAAACAATACTTTTGGCTTATTTTTAATCACTAATCACTATCAACAACAGGATTTTATGTTTACTCGTGGCAGCCTTACCTCCACCATTTTAAGCTTAATGCTTATGTTAATTTTGTTGTCATCAAGCTTAGCGGTATTTTCTATCGTCAATTTAACCTTCAGTTTAGGCGATGCCAAAGGGATTAATGCCTCGGGATCACTGCGAATGCAAAGTTACCGGCTCTTGTTGTATACCAATGCGGGCAGTCATAATACCGATAAAAAAATTACTGAATTTGAAAACACACTTAACTCTGAAGCACTTAAACGTTCCTTTGCTTGGTATAGCCCTGAAGAACTCAGAAACCAATACTTGGTGGTTATCGACAAGTGGCAAGTAATGAAGGTCTATATAGAACAAGGGAATACACAGCTTTACTCTAATTCATTGACCGACTTTGTCGACACCATTAACACCTTAGTATTTAAGATGGAACAGTTCGCGGCCTTTAAACTTAAGCTATTGGTTATTGGACAGATTATCGGCTTATCTATTTTGTTAGTTATCGCTTTCTTTGCTGTAGTGTTCACTCGTAAACGCGTTGTTAAACCGTTGCAATTATTAATGGACAGCGCCGCAACGATTTCTAAAGGTAACTTCAACGTTGAAATGCCTAAAACGGGTTATATTGAGCTGACGGCTCTAGGTAACGCATTGCAGAAAACGGCGGCTGAATTAGCCAGCTTATATGAGGATTTAGAAGACCAAGTAACGGAGAAAACCTTGGCATTAACCCGAGCAAATAACGAGTTAAAGTTTTTATACGACAACCTCGTAATGCTACATGCCGATAAACTTGACTATAAAGCATTGCAATCTGCAATCAACCAACTCAAATATTATGAAGACTTAACCTATCTCAGATTAATCGTTGAACATGATGACGGCTCTGAAGATGTCATTGAAGCAGAAGGCGGTTGGCCGAAAGAGTTGCAAGCTGAATCGGTACATTTTCCGCTATTGATAGAAAAGACACAGTTGGGCTATTTAGATGTCATTTCTAACCGACCATTAAACCAATTATTGTTTGAAAACTTTGCCATGATGTTAACGCGCTCCATTACCATCCATAATGCAAGTGAGCAACGCCAACAACTGGCGCTATTAGAAGAGCGAGCGGTCATCGCAAGGGAATTACATGATTCTATTGGGCAATTATTATCATTTTTGAAAATTCAAGTCAGTTTATTACGTAAAAGCCTTGGTAATAGTTGTCGTAGCCCTGAAGTAGAAAGCCAGTTGATGGAAATCAATGAAGGTGTCAGTACTGCTTATGTACAATTACGTGAGCTGTTATCCACCTTTAGGTTAACCATTAAAGAGCCTAATTTAAGTCAAGCGATTGAAGTTATGTTGGATCAATTACGTCATCAAACCAATATCGATATCCAGTTGAACTACACACTATCCGCACATTTACTTGAAGCTAAACAACACATTCATATCTTGCAATTAATTCGTGAAGCGACATTAAATGCAATAAAACACGCAAAGCCTGCCCATATAGTGGTAGATTGTCAGTTGACTGAGAATGGCATGATTACTATTTCAATTTGTGATGATGGTATTGGCGTGACACATTTAGCAGAACGAGACCAACATTTTGGTATTGGTATCATGCATGAACGCGCCAACAAACTGAATGGTATCGTTTCGTTCAATAGTAATCCGCTTGGCGGCACTACTGTCACGCTGAGTTTCCCCCCTCAACAGGAGCCTTTAAATGGGTAAGCCGTATTCCGTACTTGTTGTCGATGATCATCCATTATTACGTCGTGGTATTTGCCAATTAATCACCTCCGACAGCGACTTTTCGCTTTTTGGTGAAACAGGCACAGGCATAGAAGCTCTTACAGCCGTAGCCGAAAATGAACCCGATATTATTTTGCTCGATTTGAATATGAAAGGCATGTCTGGCCTTGATACTCTTAACGCTATGCGTCAAGAGGGAGTGACAGCAAGAATTGTCATTTTAACCGTATCCGATGCAAAACAAGATGTCATTCGATTATTGCGCGCGGGTGCTGATGGTTATTTGCTCAAAGACACTGAGCCTGATTTACTATTAGAGCAACTTAAAAAAGCCATGCTGGGTCACAGAGTCATTAGTGATGAAGTCGAGGCTTATATTTATGAGTTAAAAAACACCATTGACGATAATAGCTGGATAGAAAACTTAACCCCTCGTGAATTGCAAATATTACAGGAACTAGCCGAAGGTAAAAGTAATCGAATGATCTCTGATGATTTACACATCAGCGAAGGGACGGTCAAAGTTCACGTGAAGAATTTACTGCGTAAAGCGAATGCGAAATCACGCACTGAAATGGCTGTACGCTACCTTAATAATTAGCGCGTTAACAACCAAGTTCATACTCAACAAGGCCACTTCAATGTGGTTTTGTTATTATTTATCGTTAATAAACGCTAACCAACTTTGCAGTACTGACTCAAAGTCTTCCAAACCACAATAAGACTCAGACTCGGCATCATATAAGTTCATAGCATCTTCGAGTTGGTATTTTTCATCAAAATCAATCACATTGGCAAAAACTCTAACCTGCTCAGTGTCGATGTCGATGGTTAAATCCCCACTGATATCTCGCCAATGAGTGAGAGTCCCTTTTTTAATGGCCGCTATTTGGCTAAGAATATAATTAGCTTTGCGATTATCATCACCGAGTTGTTCAGCAAACCATCGGCCTAGCACCTCGTGATCCATACTAAATTCAGCAAAGAAATTGCCTTCTAGGCGGTTACGACGAAACTGATATTCCATACTAGTACTCTTTTATTAGCATTTTTTCTATTTTAACCGATGATTGGCCACTCTGCTGATCGTTAACTGATTAAATCGTGTATTTGATGGTTAAATGCTCGATAAATAAAGAGTTTCATTCTACAAGCTCGTTTAAAACTTGGGCATGATTAAAAAGTAGCGTAAATTATTGCGATAGTGATCACATGGAGTCTCTGATAATGAATAATGGTTTTATATACAGTTTGTTGCTTACAGGGCCAAATGCTGGCCAGTCACTTACCATTGAACAAATAGCACAATGGCAGCCCACTGATGGGCTTTTGTGGCTACATCTTCGCTATCGTGAACCTAAAGCTCGTCAATGGCTCCTCAACTCTGGCTTGGATAGAGTTGAGATGGATACCCTACTAGCAACCGATACTCGTCCACGAGTATTAAGCTCAGAAAAAGGTATATTACTAGCATTGCGTGGGGTTAATTTAAACCCCGGGTCCGATCCTGAAGACATGGTTGCGGTGAGGATTTACGCAGAAGAATACAAAATCATTTCGACCTGCGAGCGTCAATTACAATCGGTGATTGATGTTGCTGATGAGATCACTCAAGGCAAAGGCCCTATTGATAGTGCGGCGTTTATTATGGCCATTTGTGAGCGGCTGACGCAGCGTAAAGTGGAGTTTATTGGCAAGCTTGAAGAACAGCTTGATGAATTAGAAGAACGGGTTGTCACTCAAGTGAACAAAACCTTGCGTACCGACATTGCTGAGCTGCGCAGGCAAACGGTTGTGTTAAGACGCTACTTAGCACCTCAGCGTGAAGCATTTTATCGTATGCTACAAGAAGCCAGTGAACTGTTTGACCATAATGACAAAGTCCGCTTACGAGAAATTCACGAAACCCTGATTCGGGTCATTGAAGACCTTGATGCGATACGAGATCGTGCCAGTGTCACCCAAGAAGAACTGCAATCGCAACAATCAGAACAAGTGAACCAAAGACTGTATTTTTTATCGTTGATTTCGGCGGTGTTTTTACCATTAGGGTTTTTAACTGGGTTATTGGGCGTCAATATTGGCGGCATTCCAGGGGCTGAATCTAACTGGGCTTTTGCTGCATTCTGTGGCGGGTTGTTTGCGCTGATTGGCTTGCAAATGTACTTATTCTACCGCTTGAAATGGCTATGATCAGTGAGTCATCGCCCTTTTTATTCATAACGCGCCACGGAACCGCAATGAAGCACTCGCGGGATGAGGCCAGGTGATCGTTATAAGATGATCGACAAGGTGGGCAGCAAGCTAATGGCAATACCATTATTAGCTCGGTATAGCGAATGTAGCAAACCACCTAAGGTTGAGTCATGTCAAAAGGCTAAGTGAATCATTTATCCTGAGCCAAGATCAAAGGTTAAACACACTACATTGTAAACAAAAAAAGGACGCCGGAGCGTCCTTTTTGATATCCATATTTCAATCACTGAGTGACGGTAACATAGATGATATTATTTGGTTTCTGTTGCTGCAGGCATTTTTTCTACTGAGATTAATTCAACTTCAAAAACCAGTGTTGAATTAGCAGGAATAGTGCCCGTATCACGTTCGCCATAAGCTAATTCTGATGGGATAACAAACTTATACTTAGCGCCTACAGGCATTAACTGTAAACCTTCAGTCCAACCAGGGATAACACGGTTTAGTGGGAATTTAGCCGTTTCGCCGCGAGCATAAGAGCTATCAAACTCGGTACCATCGACTAATGTACCACGGTAGTGCACTTCAACAGAGTCTTCTGCTGCAGGTTTGTCGCCGCTACCGGCTTCTAATACTTCATACTGCAAACCAGATTCAGTTGTGGTCACACCTTCTTTAGCTTTGTTGTCTTCTAAGAACTTTTTGCCTTCAGCAATCGATTTAGCGGCTAACGTTTCTGCTTGCTCTAAACGCTTGTCGTTTAATTTTTTGTCTAGGTTTTCTAATACAGTCTTCATTTCTTCTTCAGTTAACTGCATTTCTTCGCCTAAGCCATCGCTAAAGCCTTTAATCACCATGGTGCGGTCAACAGCAAAACCTAATTCTTCTTGCTCTTTAATGTGGCCCGACATGTATTTACCGATTGAACCACCAACACTATATGCTTCTTTCTGAACATCAGTTGTTAGCTCAACTTTCTTTTGGGCAACGTCTTGTGGTTGATTACACGCAGTAAGGCCTACAACGGCTAATGCAACTAACGATAATTTGTAAATAGATTTCATTAAAGCTTCCTCAGCATCCTTTAGTGGTTACAATAACCTTAATACATTCAATCAATGAGATGTTTAAGTGGTCATGTTTATTTGCCACTCTATACTAGTTAAAACGGTTATACCATTGGGCAAACCTTATATGACAATGTTTAGGACAACAATTCAAGGAGCAAGTTCATGATACGCGTTCCAATGCTGCTTTTTTGGTCAATATTTGTCCTAACAGGTCTATTAACGGCATGCCAGCCTCCAGCCACCAAAGTACAGGTGATTACTACCGATGCCAGTTACAGTGCAAGCCTATCTAATGATGCCAGTATTGCCCTGGTTAGTACGGCTCACAACGGTGTACAAGTATGGGATCTCACCACCTCAACCCTGTCCTATCAGTGGCTGCAAGGTCAGCAGAAAAATACCAGTAACGTCATTGAGACCGCAATATCGGCTAATAACCTCTATGCCGCGACAATCAGCAGTCACTCGCTGGCAATATGGCGATTAACCGATGGGTCTTCCGTGGGATGGTGGTCGTTACCCTCTTATGCACAAAGCGTCGCCATAGCCAATACAGGCCAAACACTTGTTGGTTTAGTCGATGGCTCAGTGATGTCATTGTCACCAGAAAAAGCGCGCCTAATCCAATTTTTGGGCCATCAAGAAAAAGTCAATAGTGTCTCCATTAGTGCCGATGGTAATAAGGCACTCAGTGGCGGTAATGACGGTAAAGTGCTTCTTTGGCAAGCCCAAACGGGTCAACCAATCCAGCAATGGCAGTTAACCTCTCGTATCACTAAAGTGGTGATTAATGATTCTGGAACACTCAGCTTTGCCAGCGATATCACAGGTAATGCAACGCTATGGCAATCGGGTACAGGTAAACCAATCAGTCATCTGGATATTAACCGACGCCAAATGACCTTTTCAACTGCTCGCTTTGTTAATCATGACCAGCAATTACTGACAGGCACGCCATCAAGAGAAATTTTTTTATGGCAAATTAACTCAGGCAAGCGACTTTCACGTTGGCAAGTTCAGCTGAGTAAAAACACCCAAAACAAAGGCGCTGTAGTATACTCTGCCGCAATGATAGCACCAGGATCAATAGTCAGCATTAGCAGCCAAGGTCTCGTTGAGTATTGGCAGCATTAATTAATCAATAAGAGGTCAACATGGATCGCGTTTTACAAAAGATTGATGATCTTGAAATGAGATTATCATTTCAAGACATCACCATTGAAGAGTTAAACCAAGAAGTGATAAAACTCAATGCACTGGTTGCCAGACAGCAACAGCAAATGCTATTAATGGTTAATAAACTACATGCTATTGAGCCCAGTAATATGGCGTCTCAGGTAGATGAAACACCGCCACCGCATTACTAAAGCCTTGCTGCGAAGCGGCATAACTCAGGCTAGCATAACTCAGGCTAATAGATGGCTATCATCTTAAGCTGATGTTGAGCCAATGTGGCATAGACAGTCATCAAACCGAGTGGATCATAAGTAAGTATGAATGACCTATTTGCAAGTAATAACGATCTTAAACGATAGATTAATGCAGCTCGTCGTTAAACGCGAACAACAAGGATAGCCGTCACCTATGCAGCTAAAGCCATTACTCAGCATTGCTACCACAGGCGAAGAAATACTGACTCAAATTGCTGAGCCCGTGACGGTTTTTGACCAAGCATTACACACTTTAGCCGACAGCATGCTCAGCACTATGCAAAATGCAAACGGGGTCGGTATTGCGGCAACGCAAGTGTTCAGTCGCGCGGCGATGTTCATCATGGCATCAAATCCAAACGAACGTTATCCCGATGCGCCCTTAATGGCCCCAACTGTGGTAATAAATCCTCAAATTTTATCGGCGTCTACCGCAACAGAAGCGGGTATAGAAGGCTGCTTGTCGATTCCAGGTCAGCGGTTATCTATTTGGCGACATAGTGAAATTGAGGTTCAATATCAATCACTTGATGGCCAGTTATATCAACAAACATTAACGGGTTTTGTGGCGCGTATTTTTCAACATGAATATGACCACTTACAAGGCATTACCTTACTTGAACGGGTCAACCTTATCGCAACGCAGGTACAGGTGACACAATGTTAAGAACATTCTGTGCTTGGTTGATCCTCTGTTTTGGCCTGTCCGGTTGCGCCTTTAACAGTGTCTTTGTTAATTATCCGTCGCAAATAGCGTCATACAAGCAGCAACTCAGTAGCGAGACGCCAACCGCAAACATCACCGATTTGGCCGGCAATATTAGTGGCAATGATGGCTTACTTTATGCCCAAGAATCTGGACGTATTATGCAAATAGCGGGTGACTTTACCCGCAGTAAGACTTATTACCAGCAAGCCATAGACGCCTATCAAGTCTTTGACGATAAAGCCACTGTCAGTGCCAGTAAACTCGGCGCAGGGGCCAGCAGTATTTTATTAAATGATAATGCCATACCTTATCGAGGTCCGGGATATGAGCGCATCATGCTGCATCAATATCAGGCGCTTAATTATTTATTCAGTGGCGATGCTCAAGGAGCATTAGTGGAAGTTCGTCGCAGCAATGAACTGCAAAGCATGGAACAAGCTCGCTATCAACAATCTCAAAAGTCAGTGCAAGATATGGCTAATGGCACTATTAATTCGCAAATGGCGCAATTAAGTAAGGACGCTGGCAGTGTCACCAGCTCGTTTCTTAACGCCTACAGTTATTACACCACCGGGTTATTACACGAACTCGCTAGCGAACCTAACGACGCGTTTATTGATTATCGAAAAGCAGCCCAAATCACCCCAGATAATGTCTTTTTACAACAAGATTTAGTCCGTTTAGCCAAACAACTGAATATGCCTCAATACGATGAATTTAAACGTCGCTGGGGAGATGCTGTCTTACCGACACCGGAGCAAGGACAAGTCGTATTTATTGTTGAACGTGATTTTGTACCAGAAAAACAAAGTATTACAGTACCGTTCCCCATCAACGGTAATTTACAATCCGCCTCATTAGCGACTTATCAAGCGCAACGTCAGTTAGTCAATAACAGCCAAATTCAAGGTTTAGGTGCGCCACTAACCGCTCAAACTATTGCTAACATTGATGCTTTAGCCATTAATGCGTTAAAAGAAGATTTACCCGCGGCTCTGTTTCGCCAAGCCGCAAGAGTTTATGCTAAATACCAAATGAACCGAAGTGTCCAAAGCAGTGGTCAAGGTGGCAATAATCCAATTGACGCCGGCGCCATTGTGATGCAACTTTTTAATGTAATAACCGAACAGGCCGATCGCAGAAGCTGGTTAACCTTGCCACGCCAAGCACAAATCGCCAGACAATTTATTGATGCCGGCAACTATAATATTCGCTTAAATAACAGCCAAAGTGTAAAAATAGAGGTAAAACCACAGCGATCAACATTAATTTGGGTCATCGAGACTGGCAATCGTACCCGTTTTTATTCGATAATCATCTGATGGACGATAATCGTTTATCAACTGTCACTCATCACCAATGGAATTTATTATGAAAAATTTGAAACTGATATTTGTATTAGCTGCAGTGATGGCACTTTCCGCCTGCCAATCAAAAGTAGAGTATGGTGACGCCACTGAAGTCGAAACCGTCAATGAAAACTTTGGCTCAACCGATCTGCAAAACATTGCCGCTAAGATGGTCGACAGTATGATGGCATTCCCTCCTGTGGTGGTGATGACACAAAGTAACCGCCCAATTGTGTTTGTGGATAAAATCAAAAACAAAACCTCTGAGCATATCGATACAGAATCAGTGACCGACACCATTAGCAACAAGTTATTACGCTCTGGTAAGTTCCGCTTTATTGATATGACTAAGGTTGATACCGTACGTAAACAACTTGATTATCAAAACAATGCTGGCATGGTAGACCCATCAACTGCGATTAAATTTGGTCGCCAAATTGGCGCGCAGTATATGCTTTATGGCAACTTATCGAGCATCGTTAAACAAGATGGCAGCACCAAAGACGTATATTACAAAATGACCATGCGCTTAATGGATCTTGAAACAGGCCTCATTGAATGGTCAGATGAAAAAGAAATTCGTAAAGTAAAATCAAAGTCATTTTTAGGCTTGTAAAACGCCACCACATAGCACTAAAGCCGACATTGTTGTCGGCTTTTTCATACATTTAATAATAAGTTAGGAACACTAACGTGAAATTGTTATCCACCCAATTGTTTCGTTCACTAGTCATCAAAACCAGTCTCATCGCATTATGTTGTGCCAGCGTTATCAGCTGCAGCAGTTCACCGACTACCTCATCATTACAACGGAATGGTTCGGCCTACATCAGCCAAGGGCAGGCACAAGCCAGATCCAGCCTAGTATCGAATGTACAATATGAACTAACCTTCTTTTTAAGTGAACACAGCCAATTCAGTGCCAAATCCATAGCCCACTTTGACTTAAGCAGCGTACCTAAATTACTCACACTCGATCTCAATAAAGTCAATATTAAGCAGTTTTTTATTAACGGTATTAAGGTCTATCCTAATTACAATGGTGCTTATATTACCCTTAATCAAAGCTTATTGAATGAAGGTAGTAACACTATTGAAGTTGAGTTTACCCGTGAACACAGCACCAATGGCGAAGGCCTACATCGTTTTGTCGACCCAGTAGATGATAAAGTTTACTTGTACTCACATTTTGAACCGGCCGCGGCACAACAAATGTTTGCAGTATTTGATCAACCGGATCTTAAAGCCAGTTATCAAATTAATGTGCATGCTCCAAAAGACTGGCAAGTGATCAGCGCCATGCGCGAAGCCAGTGTGGTTGACCAAGGCGACAGCAACTTATGGACTTTCCCTGCTACGCCCAAATTAAGCCCATATAACTTCTCTATGCATGCCGGCCCGTACCATGTGTGGGAAGACAATTCAGGCCGTTACCCCATGCGCCTGTTTTCACGTCAATCTGTTGCTAACCAAGTTACCCCACAAGATTGGTTTACCTACACCAAGCAAGGTTTAGACTTTTTTGACCGCTATTTTGGCATTGCCTATCCGTTTAAAAAATACGATCAAGTATTAGTGCCAGACTTTCTCTATGGTGCGATGGAAAACGCCGGCGCGATTACCTTTTCTGAAGACCGTTTCTTATTTAATGCCAAAATGACGGGTGAGCAAAAAGAACGTTTAGCTGGCGTTATCATGCACGAAATGGCCCATCAATGGTTTGGCGATCTAGTGACCATGAAATGGTGGAATGGCTTATGGTTAAATGAAAGCTTTGCTTCTTTTATGGGCACGCTGGCAACGAGTGAAGCCACCGAATTTAGTCATGCATGGCGCACCTTCTACGCCTCTGGTAAACAAGCCGCTTACCATCAAGACAGCTTAGTGACCACTCACCCCATTGAAGTGCCCGTGGCCACCAGCCAAAATGCCTTTGATAACATTGATGCCATTACGTATCAAAAAGGCGCATCGACCATCAAACAATTGCGTCATTTACTCGGTGAAGAAACCTTCCGCCGTGGTGTGAGCCAATATTTACAACAGTACAGTTACCAAAATGCTGAGCTCAATGACTTTATCAACAGTCTAGCCAAGGCCAGTGGCCGCGATCTGCGTCAGTGGACTCAAGAATGGTTGTATGCCGCTGGCGTCAATACCATCAAGGCGCAATACACTTGCCAAGACAAGCAAATTGACTCGTTTGCTTTAGTGCAGACCGCTGATAATAGCCAACACCCCACACTGCGCGAACAACGGGTGCAAATTGGATTATTTACTCAAAATAGATATGGCCTAGAAAAACAACAATCAATTGCCGTTACGTACAAAGGCGCCTACACCGAAGTAGAGCCATTAATTGGCGAGGCTTGCCCAGATTTGGTCTATCCAAACTATCAAGACTGGGGATTTGTGAAAGTGGAACTAGACTCTAGTTCGTTTAGCACGGCCAAACAGTCTCTAGGCCAAGTGAGCGATCCGCTATTACGTTCTATGTTGTGGCAAAGTATGTGGGACAGCGTAATTGATGGTAAGACATCACTGGATCAGTTCATCAATATCGCATTAATTAATGCCCCACTGGAAAAAGACTACACTATTTTAGGTCAAGTACTTGGCAATCTGCAGCGAGCCAAAAACTACCTTGATCTCATGGCTCCAATGCATGGGAGTTACAACAGCAGAATATCAAAAGCATTAAGCCAAATGAGTCTGCGTATGAGCATGGAAAGCTACCGCAATCGCGACTTCCAACGCCGTTGGTTCGATGCTTACATTAGTTTATCTAGCCATGGTGATGCGTTAAAACATATTCAATCTTTACTGCAAAGTAAGAGCCATATTAAAGGTCTAAACATAGATCAAGACATACGCTGGGCAATGATCAGACAGTTAAACCGTTATGATTATGGCGACGCTAAGGCGTTACTCGCCCAGGAAAAACATCTTGATCAATCTGACTCAGGTGAAAAAGCGGCGATTGCAGCTGAAGTGATCCGCCCGCAGTCATCGCTTAAACGTCAGTGGTTAAACACCATTGAAAATAATGACAACATGCCTTTCTCTAAAATTCGTATCGCGATGAACAATCTCTACCCTGCAGAACAAAAACTATTCAGTGCCGCAACCGCAGATCAACGCTTTGCCAACTTGGCATTAATGGACGACAAAGGCCCAGTATTTATGCGCAGTTTTGCTGCGCAATTAATTCCGACAGATTGTAGTTCAGTGAACATTGATGCGATTAGCTACGCCTTAGATACGCAAACGGGCTTATCGCAATTAGCGAGACGCGCGCTACTCGAAACCCGCCAACAAGAGCAGCGCTGCATAAAGATAAAACAAACGTTAAAGTAATCCGTTTTTAACGATTTATCCCCTCTCTTATTCAGAGTTGAGAGTAAAGTCACTATTGCCAACTTATTGTCCTTTTCAATGGCGAATAATTTGCCTTAAACCCAAAAAAGCGCTGATAAACATCAGCGCTTTTTTTACTTTGATTAGATGAACTTAGCTCTCAACTCATAGTTATTATCTTTATCTCTTAGCTCTTAGCACATTTATTTGACCATGATGTTTGACAACACATCAGTCATCATCCTTATTGCAAGCCACTAATTACGCACGCGAAAGCTCATCATCACAGGAGCATGATCGGTACTGTCACGATCCCGATCATAGTCAGGCCGAACCAGATGTCGGTCAAAGGTTTGATAATCAATGACATGAGCAAGGTTTTGCTGCTGAGTAGGATTAAACTCACTCGACACTAATATGTAGTCCAGTACAGATCCACTGTTGCCATAATAATGAGTCGGCTGTCTGGCAGGATGGGGTTGCTCATCCACTAATGTGCTTGATTCAAACTCATCTTGGGCCAACGTCGCATTACACTTGGTTGCAGCAATAAACAACTCATAGCTGTCAAACAAACTGCTTTGGTGTAATTCTGCCATCAATGACGTTTCGCCTAGCTTAGCCAGCCCGGGGTCTTCAATGTCACTGCGATACACTCGCAATTGATGATTAAACGCGGCTAAGAGTTCACTGCCCATGGTGTCATTAAAGTCACCCATTAACATGAAAGGTTGCTGACTTTGTTGTCGTCTCATCAGCATTTGATGGCACAACAATGCAGATTCACTGCCTCGCTGTAAACTCGATGCCCAGCGCCCAAGCACTTGCCTTGCAACAAAATCTGCACCGCCATGTAAACCACTGTCATTGATATCGTCACGACTCACGCCACTTCGTTTAGACTTAAGATGAATAACATAACAATCACATGGACCAAAAATCGGTAATTGTATGGTTGCTCTGAGCGGTTTACGACTAAAACTAAATGACTCTGCTAAGCCTAACTGGCTCACCCATTGCTTATCTGGGGTGACATTGACGGAATCGATAATAGGATACTTTGATGCAATAGCCACCACAGGACTGCGATACACATAGTCACTGACCACTTCAGGTAAATCTAACGCCACAAAATGCTCATAACCCAGCGACTGAGTCAGTTTGGCTAAGGCGTCAGGACTAAAAACCTCTTGAAAAGCAATAATATCAGGTTGATTTTGGTTAATAAAATCACTTAACCAAGCACACTTTTTTTGCCACTGTTTATCGCTATAGATATTTTCAAAGTCGTAGAAAGCATGAGGCGGTTCAATAAAATTAAATAAATTGATGCTTACCACACTGAATGTAAGCCCGGGTGATGGAGCGGATGATGTGCTGTTTACTTGCAAAATATGTTGTTCCCAGTAAAACCTTCATTAAGGGTACTGGCAACATTCTGATTTGTCGAATATAACGGCATTCATTTGGTGAATAGCCACAAAAACTAAATAAACTAAGAAATAAATGAACCTAAATTAACTCGCTTGCGTAATGCATGAACAGATAAACCGTTAGATAACACCTGATGTAATAACACCTAATGCACTAATATTTGATGCACTAAATCCCCAATTGACTGACACCCGATGTACTGTATGCAATTATCATCCGTATGACCCTTTATGGCTTATCTCTCACCCTGATAAGCCATTTTTTTTACGGCAATGTTTGCTACAGTGTAAGTGTTTATCGAACGATAATTTACAGGAGTATATGATGGCATTACTCAATACACATAACGGGCATATTAGCCGGATAATACAAATAGGCATCCATGCTGCAGTTGGGGTTATATTATTAATTAGCCAACCCGTATGGAGTGCAAGTGAGGACACTATGCTATTTCACTTTACTGATCCGAGCCACTTTACACAATGGAACATCAATAATGACACTGTGATGGGCGGCGTCTCGCAAAGCCAAATTGAGCTTACGCAGCAAGCGTTATTATTTACTGGCACAGTGTCATTGGAAAACAATGGCGGCTTTGCGTCGATAGAGTCGACTCTACTACATCAAATTGCAGATGCATCATTACTCGTCATTGCGGTTAAAGGTGATGGAAAAACCTATCAAATTCGGCTAAAAACACCGAATTTATCTTATGGTGAAGCCTATGTTGCTAACTTTACCACTAGCGCAGACACACTCACTCAACATGCTTTTACCCCTGCAGATTTTACGGTCAGCTTTAGGGGACGCGCAGTCGCGAATGCACCAACATTACATTTAAATGATATTAATCGTGTTGGATTTTTAGTCGCACAAAAACAACAAGGTCCATTTGCAATTGAGTTACACTCTATGCAGTTTGACCGATAAATATTGAGAAAAGAAAGGAATTCATTGAATTTACCCATGCAAATAAAAGGCATTATTTTTGACTTAGACGGCACCTTAGTTGAGTCCAGCTTAGACTTCGGCTTAATTCGCCAGCAAATTGGTTGCCCTGATGGCATAGACTTACTTAACTATGTCGACGACTTAAGCTGCAAAGCCACTCAAGCCGATGCCAAGCAGATTATTCTAGATCATGAATACCAAGATGCGTTGAGTGCCAAGCCCATCAAAGGAATGACCGAGCTGATTAATGCCATTGAAGCGGCAAAATTACCCATCGCCATCGTAACGCGTAACAGCCTTGCCGCAAGCGCATTAAAGGTAAAACAGAATAATATTGCTATCGACCACGTGCTAACCCGCGAAGATTACCCAGCAAAACCGGCACCCGATGCTCTACTGGCGATTGCAGCCCAATGGCAAATAGCCCCTCAAGATATTATCTATGTGGGGGATTACCTATACGACATTCAAGCGGCTAATAATGCTGGCATGATCGCCTGTTTTATTAATCATGGGATTGAAAGTACTTATCAACATTTGGCCGATATTATTATCAATGATCTAAGCCAATTGCAGCAGTTATTAGTTGGTCACTCTCACAGTGACTAACACCAGTACTGATCAGGTACGCCATGAGTTACTGTATGAGTCATAACATGAGTGTTAATACGGGCAACGAAATACTGTGAACATGAGAACGAATATGAACCTAATTCATCCTAAAAAATTACTTAATAGTAAGTGGACCAAGGTTAACGTGGTTCAAAAGCTGAAGCATTTTACTGTCGCTAAAGTCGAGTATGACGAACAACAAAACGTGGTTGAATGTCTTATCCGTGCAGAAATGAATGCACAAGAGTTTGTCATTGACTGGCGCGATCTTAAAGACCCGCAACAGTGGAAAATTGGCTGGCAATAATCTACTGTAAAACACATTCATTATGGGATTTGAAAATAAAAAAGTGACGCTTGCTTAAGCACAATGAGTCACTTTTTTATACTAGCGTTAGCATAACCTTATCTAACGAATTTCAAGATAATAAACGGTTATCAAACCGCTTGTTGATCGGCTTACTATGACATTGACTACAACAACCCACTATTGCTCTGTCATTGGCCTTGCTAACAAAAATAACCAGTTTGTACTCAGCTATTAATTGATAATAAATATTGAACCTTCAAGCCTAAATTGAAGTGTTTCTAGGCCCCAATCAGATAACAGGACGTCCTGGATACGTTCGCCGTCGCCTTCACTACTACACCCCCACATTGTGGCACATGTCTGCCCTGCTATATTTGATCCAGTGCCTTTTGAAGTGTCAGGGATCATATTGTTTAACTGGGCGATATGAGTTCCAAACATACCTTCAAATGTATCCATTTTCACATCAAGGGTTTCCATTTCACCTTCAGGAAAATTGATCACTGCAGTTTGCTCATTTGAACCAGTTTGCTCTGGGGTTAAGGTGACAACATCTTTTGAAATTAAATCGTAAAGTTTTCTGAGTGGTAATTTTTTAGTTGATTCATGTAAGTAAAGTTCTTGTCCATAATTTCTGGCTGCAAAATTTTTTTCTTCATAAGCTCTAGCAAGATATTGATCTGCACGCGCCAAATCTTGCTCTACCATACCACCACCTAAATACATTTTGCCTAACAAATACGAAGACTGTCCATGCCCTCTCTTTGATGCGTACTCTAAATATTCAACGCCTTCGTCAATATCTTTTAAATGCGTATCTTGTAAGTACAATACACCCGCTTTGTATTTGGCATCCATAACGCCATATTTACCTGCGCGACGATACCATTTTAATGCTATGTCTATATCTTTATCAGTACCATAACCAACATAGTAAAACTCACCTAACATGCCCATCGCTGAGGAGTGACCTCGTTTAGTTAAAATACGATAGGCTTTAAAGTATTCGACACATTCGGATGTACTGCACTCAGGCAATTGGTTTGCTTGGCTTTTAAATGGAGCGAAAGCGAGAAAGCTTAATATTAAGCTAAAAATAATAGTATTTTTTGTCATCATGTTAAATCCTTTTATATACGATTCATTACTATTAGCATTTATATACCGAATGTATATAGTAATTATGTCTATAAAACTAACCGTACCTAATATCTAATACTTAATACTTAATACTTAATACTTAATACTTAATACCTAATATCTAATATCTAATATCTAATACCTAATACTTAATACCTAATATCTAATATCTAATATCTAATACCTAATACCTAATACCTAATACTTAATACTTAATATCTAATATCTAATATCTAATATCTAATATCTAATATTGTCAGTTAATAAGCACATTATTCTTCAAAAGCAGTCTAATACTTTAATAACCACTTACCTATCGCAATAGAAGTAAGCCCACTGTTGATAAATATCGGTAAGCAAATAAGCAAATAAGCAAATAAGCAAATTAGATCGATTTACCGCACACATCAATTGTTCACCCAAATCGAGTCGCTGCAAATTGATTCAATAAACGATGCATTAGATAACACAATAATAATGTCGCTACTATCGCAACCAAAATGCTACTCACACGGTATAAAGCACTAAAAATCAGATCATTTTGGGGGGTTAAGTACTGACCAAACAAAATACCTAAGGTCGTCATAGCGCCAAACCCTACTCCTGAACCACTCGCCTCTCTCACATGCACTTGGCTAAATAACATAAGGCCTATCCACAATAGTGGTATAACAAAAATAAGTAACCCAGACCAATCATAAAGTAATCCTTGCACCAGCAACCCAAATGTTACCCCAAACAAGGTGCCGATAGCCCGTTTTCGGGCGTAACCGAGTGCGCCATTCCAATGCATTGGGAATAACAATAACAAAGTGGTGGCTTGGGCTGACATGGAATCTTGTAAATTAAACACCTGAAATACCAAAAATGATGCGGTGGCAATTGATGCCCCCAACAAAGCTTCGTGGCGCATACGGTTAGGCGCTTTAACCACGGCTGCCATTGGCGAGCGAGGTTCAACATCGGGCCATAGGGCGGTCATGGCATAAGCAATGATCACCGACGCTGCCGTCGCCCAAAAATTGCTAAAAATAAGATTGTTAATATCCATACTCGGATAACTGGCAAAGTGCAGCATAATACTTAAGCTGATCACCCCATTAGCACCGAATAAAAACAAGCTTCCACGTGACATTGCCGCAAATCGATACAAAAAAAGCCCAAAAACGATGGGCAATATCATCCCTGGGTGAGAACCAAATAAACCACCTAGAATACCGACCTCAATCCCAGCCATGACCGATGATGCCAACAGTTGACGCATCGCATGCGCATTCATCACGGGCACAAGTCCGAGTAATAGCATTGGGGTTACGGTAAAAAACACCCCATAACTTAGGTCGAAAAACTTACAAATCGCAAACCCTAGCGTTGCGCCTGTTGCAATGCGCAAGCATTGACGTAAATCGTTTTTAGTCAAAGGACTATGGCGTAACAACATCTGAAATACCTACGCGTCGGGGAAAATATTCCACAATAAAGAACTCATCCTGATTGATGCGTTTGCTAAAAAAAGCAACCACCAAAGAGAAAGTCAGCCATTGTTATGGATTAGAGAAATACTGATTAAATGTAAGATGTCATTTAATAAATATAGTGCAGCACACTAATGACCTTAATTTGCACCTTGGCAATAAAGCCAAGCAAACCACTATTGGGCACTAATTGTACAGTGGCACGCGCGCCTGCTGGCAGTAGATTAACGGCTTGCTGGTCAAGCTCAAGGTGTAAACGTAAGCGCTGAGCATTGCGTACCCAACGAGCAGATTCTTGTGGTGCCGCCAAACGACCATTCGCTTCAAACTGTCCGGCGCTGACTCCAGCATCAATTGAACTCACTTGCGCACGATATAAACGTCCAGGTTCGCCATCAAATGCAATAAAAGCACTCGACTCAATATCAATACCGCGAAGACTTTTTTCCCTAAAATCAGCAATGATATCAACCTTATCCGACACTAATGCTAATAATGGTTGACCGACAGAAGCAAAACTACCTACCTGCAGCTGTAAATTAGTCACGATACCATTTTGATCGGCTCGAATTTGAGTATATGACAGATTCAACTCAGCTTGCTCTAAGCGATTCTGTGCTTGGCGAACTTTTAAGTTTCCATCACCATAACGACCACGACTGACTTTTAGTTTTGCTAAGCGCGCATTGGAGGCCTGTAAGTTGGCCTCTGCAGTCGTCGCATCACTGCCAGTCTGATCGTTAAGTTGTTGAGACACTCCGTGAGTCAAAAATAAAGAGTCAATTCTCTTCGCCTCACTGCGCTTTTGTTTGGCATTGGATCTATTGGCTTGCACATCTGCTTTGGCCGCTAATAAGGCAGCATCAAGTTCAGCGTTATCTTGTTTTGCTTGTTCCAGTGCTAACTGTGCTTGTTCTTCGGCAAGCTCGTAAGGAACTGAGTCAATCTTAAATAACACATCGCCTTTTTTTACCACTTGATTATTGGCTACGGCAATAGTCGCTATTTTCCCACTGACTTGGGGGGTGACTTTTGTCACTATTCTGGTCGCCATCGCTTGAGGGGTTAAAGGGATAACGGCATCAGCAAACATAAAGTAGCCGAAGACCATAACAAACATCAAAATGGCTATCTTAACGAGGCGGGCAAATTGTTGATCTGGAGTCATGTTATTTCTCACCAAAAGGGTCGGCAGACGGATCAAGTTTAGCCATGGCATTATCACTAATCAGACTGATCACACGTTCAAACTCACTTAATTCTTGACTGCTAATGCCATTGAGTAATTCAGCACGAATTTGCATAATCCGTGTTTCTATTTGTTTAAGAATGTCGATCCCCTGCGGTGTCAAACTCACTATTCGAGCGCGCTTATCGTTTTCGCAACAACGCCTTTTAATATAGCCTTGCGCTTCTAATTGACCCAAGGTACGCATTAACGATGGCAGCTCTATTTCTAACGCATCGGCTAGCACTTTTTGACTCACATCGTCACCCAAACGTAATAGTTTCCATAATGCAGTCCAACGAGGATGAGTTAACCCTAGTGGAATTAATTCAACATCTGCGGCTGTGCGCCATAATCGATGCAATCTTCCTAGTTGCTCCGCAAGATGCAGCTCTTTTAGTCGTTCTAATTCGTTATACATATTAACTTGCCATTTAGTTAGCTTGCTAAGCATTATAACTAGTTAGCATGCTAAGTAAATAGCTCAATTGCTTACTTGAAGTTAAAAAAGCTTAATAAATTAACTAAATACTTGATATATAGACTTTAAAATATTAATCAACTGAATATTAGTCTGACCTAAAATGCCTATCATCGGCTTTATCTATTCATACTCGACATGTTCAACCCATTCTCCCTTTGTAATAAAACAAGGTGACCATGATCACATTTAATAATTGTAAATATGACAACGGTGTCATATTTACAATTATTAAACAATGTCTAAATGACAATTTAATTCAATTGGGATTAAATTAATATACATATATATCAATACTTTAATTAACTAAAAATAGTTGGCACGACTTATGCTATTACATGCTATCTGTATCAAAATGACTTTGCGCTAAGAGGATTTATGAGCAAAAACAAACTCACCGGCATTGCACTGCTAATCGTGCTCGTTGCTTCCTTCACTGTATTACTCAGTTTAGGCAGTGGCATATATCGAGAAAAACCCCCTATTCCAACGGCTTTTACTGACACCAGTGGCCAACCCATATTTACCAAAGATGATATTGAACAAGGTCAACTTGTGTGGCGTTCTATGGGCGGTCATCAATTGGGATCGATCTGGGGACATGGGTCGTATGTAGCACCAGATTGGACTGCTGATTGGTTACACCGTGAAGCACAAGCTTGGTTATCAATCACCGCAATTGATCGTTATAATCGCGATTTTGCTGAACTTGATTCTGAGCAGCAGGCAGGTTTAGAACAAGGCCTCAGAAATGATATTCGTCATAATACTGTCATTGAAGGCGCTGATGGCAATACATATGTCGCATTATCAAATGTGCGTATTGCTGCGATAAATGAAGTCAGTCAACACTATTTATCACTCTTTGGTGACGACCCAGCACTGTCATCACTGCGCGAACAATATGCCATGAAAGAAGGGACCATCACTGATGCCGAGCATCGTGAATTATTAAACGGTTTTCTCTTTTGGGGAGCATGGGCAGCAGTAACCGAACGTCCTGGCTATGAGTACACTTACACCAATAACTGGCCGTATGATCCCCAAATCGGCAATATACCGACTTCAGATAACATTGTTTGGTCAGTATTAAGTTTGGTGACATTGATCTTAGGTATTGCCATGTTGATTTGGCACCATGCCTGCTGCAAAGAAGAAGCATTACCGGAAGCGGCCAAAGATGATCCATTATTTTTTACCAAACCGACGCCATCACAAAAAGCCGTCGGCAAGTATTTTGTAACCGCTATTGGCCTGTTTTTACTGCAAATATTAGTGGGCGGTATTACCGCGCATTACGCAGTTGAAGGCCAAGAGTTTTATGGTTTCCCATTATCAGAAATACTCCCATACTCGGTCACTCGTACTTGGCATACTCAACTAGCGGTATTTTGGATTGCCACAGCTTGGTTAGGCACAGGGCTGTATATCGCGCCAGCACTATCAGGATACGAGCCTAAGTATCAACGCTTAGGAGTAAACATTCTGTGGGGCGCATTAGTTGTTATCGTACTCGGTTCTATGGCCGGTGAATGGCTTGGCGTACAACAATACTTTGATCTGGACATGAACTTCCTATTCGGTCACCAAGGATATGAATACATTGATTTAGGTCGCGTTTGGCAAGTGTTATTGCTGGCGGGCTTATTAATTTGGTTAGCGTTAGTGACCGCATCAATGCGTCCAGCCTTAAAAGTCAGCAACGACATGCAACCGGTGATTTGGGTTCTGTATGCCTCTTGTGTCGCGATTGGCTTATTTTACGGTGCCGGCCTGTTTATGGGCAAACACTCAAACCTAGCGATTGCTGAATACTGGCGTTGGTGGGTGGTGCACTTGTGGGTTGAAGGCTTCTTTGAAACATTTGCCACCTCTGTCATTGCGCTTATGTTAGTTCGCTTAGGTCTTATCCGTGCCCGCAGCGCCAATGGTGCAGTATTGTTCTCAACGGTAGTGTTTTTAACCGGCGGCTTAATCGGTACTTTACATCACTTATACTTTACCGGTACCCAAACTTCTGTCATTGCATGGGGTGCTATCTTCTCGGCGCTTGAAGTCGTGCCGCTAGCGTTAATTGGTTTTGAAGCCATGGAAACCTATCGCTTACGTAAAGCAAGTCCTTGGATGGAACGTTATCACTGGGCGATTATGTTCTTTGTGGCCACTTCATTTTGGAACTTGATTGGCGCTGGGGTATTAGGTTTCTTAATCAATCCGCCTATTTCGTTGTACTTTATTCAAGGCTTAAACACCACTGCAACTCATGCTCACGCTGCGTTTATGGGAGTGTATGGCATGCTAGGCATAGGGCTAATGCTATTCTGTCTTCGTGGATTAACTGGCAATATGCAATGGAACCACAAATACCTTAAAGGGGCATTCTGGACGCTCAATATTGGTTTAGCGGCAATGGTATTTATGTCGCTACTGCCTGTGGGTATCGTGCAATTTTTTGCGGTTATTGACCACGGCTACTGGTATGCCCGTTCACCAGCGGTGATCCATAGCTACTTGGTTGAAAACCTCGTCTGGATGCGAATGTTTGGTGATATTATCTTCAGTATTGGTGGGTTATTGATGGCGGCGTTCTTATATGACCTTATCAAGAAAGCTATCGTCAGCAAAGGGGCAAAAGCTAACCAAGCTGCCGTATTAACCAATAGCTAAGCTATACATTGATAAACATGTTTTGATAAATATCATATAAGGGGCCATCGAGGCCCCTTTTTGTATCAAGATTATGCTCTTTACCCTTGTTGTTATATTCACACTTGTCATAATGACATCACCCTGTAGTTAACTGGAGTTTGACATGGCATTGAGTCAAGCAGACTTAACCCGTATCGCACTTGATATTACCGCTAACTTGTCTAATCGCGATCGTTTTTCACGTTTAGTCACCACAGTAAGAGAAACCCTCGATTGCGATGCGGCGGCGCTATTATCATTTCAAGGTCATCAATTTACCCCTTTGGCGATTGATGGACTCAGTGCTGATGTACTGGGGCGGCGGTTTATTTTAAACGAACACCCAAGGCTTGAAGCCATTGCCAGAGCGGGTGATATCGTAAGATTTCCTGCCGACAGCGAACTTGCCGATCCTTACGATGGCTTAATTCCTAATGTAGAAGGTAACTTAAAAGTACATGCCTGTATTGGCCTACCATTATTTGCCAATGAACAACTCATTGGCGCATTAACCATTGATGCCATCGATCCCCATAAATTTGATCAATACAGTAATCATCAGTTACGCAGTTTTAGCGCCATTGCGGCAGCGTCTCTAAACAATGCATTACTGATTGATGAGCTTGAAAAACAAGCGAGCAACCTTACAATCCCCGACGCAAAACCATCAGGACAACTTAACCCAGACACCGAAATAATCGGTCAAGCAGATAATCTTTTATCGCTGCTTAATGAAGTTAATGTGGTCGCGGCAACTGAACTCAATGTGTTGATTTTAGGAGAAACGGGTACGGGTAAAGAGCTGATAGCTAAAGCTATCCATCAACATTCAGTGCGAGCCAATAAGCCCCTGGTATATTTAAATTGTGCCGCGCTGGCTGAATCCGTTGCCGAAAGTGAACTCTTTGGTCATGTCAAAGGCGCCTTTACTGGCGCCATTAGTCATCGTAGCGGCAAATTTGAAATGGCTGATAAAGGCACATTATTTTTGGATGAAATTGGTGAACTCGCGCTTAACTTGCAAGCCAAGTTACTGCGAGTACTACAATTCGGAGATTTACAGAAAGTCGGCGATGATCGCAGTCTAAAAGTGGATGTGCGTATTATTGCCGCGACCAACAAAGATCTCAAAAGCGAAGTATTAGCAGGTCGATTTAGAGCCGACTTATATCATCGCTTAAGCGTGTTTCCCATTGTCGTACCACCGCTAAGAGAGCGCCAGCAGGATATTCACTTGTTAGCAGGCTTTTTTATCGAGCGCTATCGCCAACAGTTACACTTAACTCATTTAGGGTTAGAACCTGCATCACTGCAATTACTTGAACAATATGATTGGCCTGGTAACGTGCGAGAACTTGAACATGCTATCCATAGAGCCGCCGTATTAGCCAAATCCCAAAGCCAAAAAGATGGCATGTGTATGATTAAAAATAGCCATTTTGAATTTGCAGATACCTCGCACTCTGTTGCGTTCTCATACAAAAAACTCACGGTTAAACAGTCGATAACCTCTTTACCACAAACAAGCTTACGCGATGCAACCGATCAGTTTCAAAATCAATATATTCAACAAATATTTACCCAACAAGGGAGTAATTGGGCTGCAACCGCACGCCAATTGCAAATCGACTCAGGTAACTTACATCGGCTTGCTAAACGCTTGGGATTAAAATAGCCAAAGTGAAAAAATGAGTTGAATTATTAGGCGTAATAAGTGAGGATGCGCCCTAATCATCTGTACAAATGACCTGTACAAAATAGTCATGCTTGGTAAGATATTGTAGTCTGACTAACTTAACGCCTGTTTTTAGGAATGATATAACCCTTATGATAAATTCGTTACGCGCTTCGTTAATTGGAGCGACTGCCATTATATTAAGTTTTTCCTGTGCAGCAGTTGAATATCGTCTACCTGCCAAAGGCAGCAATTTAGTGGGTGAAAATCAATATTATGTTGTTCCTGAGGGAAAGCTAACCCTAGAGCAAATTGCTTCAGAATTTCAGCTAGGGTTAACTAACTTATTAGAAGCAAACCCAGATGTTGATCCATTTTTGCCAAAAGTCGGTAGTACTTTATTGATCCCACATCAGTTAATTCTACCTAACACTAAGCATGAAGGTGTGGTGATTAACAGCGCTGAAATGCGTTTATATTATTTCCCTAAAGGAAAAGACACTGTTGAAGTATTGCCTATCGGTATTGGTCAAATTGGTAAAGACACCCCAGAAAATTGGGTGACAACAATACAACGAAAACGGGCAAACCCAACTTGGACACCCACCGTTAACATTCGTAAATCTTACGCTGCAAAAGGGATAACATTACCGGCAGTATGGCCTGCTGGCGCTGATAACCCAATGGGTTTATTCGCACTCTATGTGGGTAACTTATATGCTATTCATGGCACTAATGCCACGTTTGGTATTGGTTTGCGGGTAAGTTCTGGTTGTGTTCGTTTGCGTGATGAAGACATTGAATATTTATTTAACAGCATACCTGTTGGCACTCGCGTTGAGTTTATTAACCAACCGATTAAAGCCACTGAAGAGCCTGATGGTAACCGTTATCTAGAAGTGCATGAGCCACTATCACGCACTCAAGCTGAATTTGATTCACAAGAGCCCGTGGCATTATTATTAGATAAGCAAATAACTCGCTTTATTGCTCACCCAGACACTGACTCATTCACATTAAAGCGTTTGCTTGAACAACGCACCGGAATGCCAACTCGGATTAATCCGTAAGCATTAACCCATAAAGGTGTTTGGATTTCTGCAGACATAACAACAATGGCTTTGTTAATTCAGTAAACACTGTGATTAACAAAGCCATTTTTTATAAGCTTGATAGCAAAAATTATGACTTAACCTCAACTCCGGATAAGAGATGAGGTTACTTATCAGGTGTGCTTATGGTCGACCCGCTCTGCTCTACATTATCGTTATCATTCACATTCTGACTATCACCGAGTGCCTCAGTGGTTTTCGTTAACGCAGGTAAATCTTCCATGGACATGTTTAAGTCAGTTTGATCTACATTGATTAACGCTTCGCTCTGCTTAGCCAATTCCGCAGAGTCTTCTGTGACACTCGATGTTGGTTGCAGATATTGCGCCACGTTAGCTTGAGTGATATCAAAAGATAGCGCTTGGTCATTATCTAGCGCCAAACTGATTGTGGGCTGTAATACTACGCCAGCAATAATCACGATGGCAGCAACTGCCGCGTAAGTGAATTTTTTACGGGCATAAAAAGGTGAATGGGCTGCAGTAACGGCACTCGATTGATGTGAATGTTGATATGACGGTTGATCTGATGTTGGTTCGTCAGCTTGAGGTAACCCCAACGCATCGGGTCCCTTGGTGCGCATACCGATAAATTGGCCACCATCATAAATTTCCATTTGATGGCTCGACACCTCACCTTCAACAATGCCCGAGCTGACAATGACTAACTTATTACAATGTAATTTGCCTTTAAATAAACCCGAGACACGCATCTCTTGACAAAAAACGTCACCTTCAACCACACCACCCAGCTCAATTTTTATTTGATCAGTTGAATTAATGGTACCTTTAGTTTGGCCTGCGACAATGGCAGGGCCTTGGATGCGGACATCGCCTTCCAATGCCATATCGGCACCAATATAGGTCATCCCCTTATTTTTATTATTCATTTCTAGGTCCTTGTTAGGATTAATGCTCAGGGTTAATGCTCAGAGTTAATGATTTGTTATTTTTTGTCACGAGAGCTTAAAGGAAATGCACACCATAATAAAGAGAACCGTTAATGGTATACTACCCAGGTCAACAATTTACCTTAAGTGTTATGTCTCCATTACAAGCCTACCAGCAGCGCGTTCAACAAAATATTGTTGATGATCCCGCGCAACATCAAGCAATACTCGCCTTAGATTCGCTCTATCAGCAATATACTTCAGCACAACCGGTCATTCGGGGCTTATATTTGTGGGGGGATGTCGGCCGAGGAAAAACTTTTTTGATGGATTTGTTGTATCAGGGCCTGTGTGATCGGAGCGAGTGTGGTGGGTTACTTAAAGCAAAAAAAACGGTATTACGCCTACACTTTCATCGTTTTATGGCCATGCTCCACCAGCAATTAAATCAGACATCGGGGATCCGCGATCCCTTAACTCATATTGCTAAGCAGATCGCGGCGAAATACTCTGTAATTTGCTTTGATGAGTTTTTTGTATCTGACATTGGCGATGCTATTTTACTGGGCCGATTATTTGAAACCTTATTTCAATCAGGCGTGACCTTAGTAGCAACCTCAAATGTGCCCATAGTGGACTTATATAAAAATGGTTTACAGCGCGATCGTTTTTTACCGACGATCGATCTCCTGCTTAAATACACCCAGACAATCCATTTAAACGGCCCTGTTGATCATCGTTTACCAACCAATGCCGCAACACTATCTGCAATTGCAACGCCAGCAGCTTGGCTGAAACTGCCTTCATCAACGAAGCCTGAAGCCGTTTTTCAACGATTATGTCAACAATATCCACAAGCTAATGCCAGCATCATAAGTCATCCAGATTCAATTGAGGTTTGTCATCGCGATATTGCCATTGCGGCCCAATATGGACAACTTGCTTGGTTTGAATTTTCAGCCTTGTGCCAAGGTCCGCGATCGGCATTGGATTATATTGAACTGGCGGGACAATTTAGCCATATTTTACTCAGCAATGTGCCTACATTAGGCGGCGAAGTACGCAGTTGGATTAAAGCGCGCGGCACTGAAGATGGCGCGGTAGCGACGACCACAGGCGAAAGACAACTGGCGTATGCCAGTGAAGACGATCCCACTCGGCGCTTTATCAGTTTAGTGGATGAACTCTACGATCAAAAAGTGAGGTTAATCCTCAATAGCCATTCCAGCTTAGAAGATTTGTATCTAAATGGGGCATTACAGTTTGAGTTTCGACGCACTTATAGTCGCCTTATTGAAATGCAACAATGGGCGTAAAATAAGCCTGTATGACTAAGGCTAACGGTGCTTAGTCACCTAGCGCTAGACTAAGATGCTTGGTAATTTTCAACGTCATTAAAACGACGTAAGAAGTTGTCAAGGGCATCACTGGTCGGATATTCGAACTGATATTTATTGTGAAAAAACACCGTTAAGCTGACCTGAGCGTCAGATAAGGTAATAGTATAACCATCATGGTCTGTTTGCGCGCTAATGCCACATAACCAATAATCATGGCCAAAATGACCGTCTTCAATGGCACGCTTTTCGCCATGTTGGGTGACTTTGTTAAATACTTTTAACGCACGGTGAATATCAATTTCATTTTTCATGTCATGCTCTGCTGTTAATTTTTTATGTTGCTATTTAAAGATACTATACGCCGATTGCCTTTAATAGATCAGCCCTCAATAGATCAGTATTTAATAGATCAGTTTTTAATAGGCCAGTCATTAATCGATCTGCACTAAATAGATCAGTCATTAATCGATCTGCATTGAATAGATCCCTCAGTAATCGATCTGCACTAAATAGTTCAGTCATTAATCGACCTACATTGAATAGATCCCTCAGCAATCGATCTGCATTGAATCGATCAGTCCTTAATCGAACGGCTTAGTTTAAAGCGGCTCAGTATTGCAGTTTCTTTTTCAGTTAAAACATTTCCATTTGTTAACACAACAAGGCAAAATCACCATACTTTATAACAGACTGAACCTATACCATGCCTGATATTGTGATTGCCTTTTTTGCCCTAGGTTTGCTTGCTGGACTGATCAAATCAGATTTAAAAGTCCCTAAAGCCACCTACGAAACCCTGTCCATCTTGCTAATGCTGACGCTAGGACTTAAAGGCGGAATGGCACTGCATGGTGAAACCAAAAATTTAGCGATCACTGAATTACTGTCTATTATTGCACTTGGGTTTATTATCCCACTGACTCTTTACCCTTTGCTTCGAAAATTAATTCAATTACCACAAAAAGAAGCCATTAGCATTGCGGCCCATTATGGCTCAGTCAGTGCGGGAACATTTGCCGTGGTGATGACCATGGTCGATCAATCTCAATGGCCTTTACGACCTGAAACAACATTGTATCTGGTGTTACTTGAACTGCCTGCGATTATTATCATGTTATGGCTACATCGTTATTTACAAGCCAAAACCGCAGGAAATAGTCAACACGCTTCGGCTGGCAGCGTATTGCACGAAGCCCTGACAAGTCGCGGAGTTGTGTTGCTCTGTGGTGGGGTGGTCATAGGCTGGATATATGGCTCCAGCGGCATGGCACCACTCACACCAATGTTATTGGCGGGTTTTAAAACCTTGTTAGCACTATTCTTATTAGAAATGGGGATTAGTACCGCTAAAGTGTGCTTACCGATCCCATACAAGCAATGGCGTTTATTATTATTTGCAGCGGTCATTCCATTTGTACTGGCTTGGGCGGGTATCGGTTTAGGGGTGTTACTTGATTTACCCTCTGGCAGTATTTTGGTGCTTGCAGCCCTAAGTGCCAGTGCATCTTACATTGCGGCTCCTGCAGCAATTAAGGCGGCGATACCGGATGCGAATATCGGCTTGGCTATGTTGGCGTCGCTGGGGATAACGTTTCCGATTAACGTATTAATAGGCCTACCCGTCTACCAATTGTGGATTGCGCAGATACTAGGGTAAACCGTTATAAATTAGCTTAACGCCCATATTATTTGAACCAAAACGAATGCCTCAAGTGAGTATTGGTTTATCTCATCCGGTATTATTTAGCCTGATGATGAGCGGCTTTATCAACCAACATCGCGTTATCGACGTTAAGCTGATAATGGTATGAAGTTAATCACGGCTTTGCTGGTCGATGCACCACAGCTTTACTAATACGCGTGGCGCTAAGGCTTGCTGTATCCAAGCTGATGTTGAACCACCTTCTGCTCAAAACGCGCTAATACCTTGCAGGTTAATGGCATGACCACAACATGAAATATCTTGGTGGATTTCGCATACCTCTTCACATTGCACAGACTTAAATCATTAGCACTGGGAGTCGATTAAACTTATCAACCCAATCGATGCTGAAAACCGCTGTTAACTGACGAGATATCAACCTGGATCCATTTAATTAACCGTCAACCCCTAAAATATGATTATAAATCTCCACCACACTTTCTGTTTTTTGCTGCACGCTTTGCTTGGATAATTTACTGGGTAATTGTTGCAATGTCAGTTCATGATTCTCGTCGCGGAGCCAGCAATAGGTTTGAGTTAACTGCTGGGCTTGCATGATAGGCAATAACTCCAACTCAGCTAATACTTCAAATATACGCACATTATCAGACCAAATGGTTAACTCTTGATATTGGTAGGCATAGGCTAAGACTAGGTACTGAGCGATAAATTCGATGTCAGCAATCCCACCAGCACTCTGTTTTAAATCAAATTGCCCTGGCTCAACGCGGAGCAAGTGCTCACGCATTTTGATACGCATGTCCCTGACGGCTTTGGCCAATACCACTTTATCTCGCTCTATTTGCAAGACTTGCGAGCGTAGCTCACTAAAGCGTCCTGCCAGCGAATAATCACCAAACACAAAACGAGCCCGCACTAAAGCTTGATGCTCCCACGTCCAGGCTTCTTGTTGTAAATAGGCACCAAAATGCTCAATTTCACTGACTAACAAGCCAGATGCGCCAGAGGGTCGTAAACGCATGTCGACTTCATATAATTCACCCGAGGTTGTGCGGGTGGCAAATAAATGCACAATTCGCTGCGCCAGTTTTAAGTAAAAGTAGCCATTGTCGATCGGGCGTTTGCCATCTGTAGTGCCAGAACCGGTATGACCGTGTAAAAAAACCAAATCTAAATCAGAACCATAACCTAGCTCAATGCCACCGAGTTTACCGTAACCAATCACCGCAAACCCCATGTTGCTAGGGCTAGTTTCCTCGGGAATACCGTGGCGAGACGCCACTTGATGCCAAGCTTGCAGCACGACTTGCTCGATAATGGCTTCGGCTAAAAAGGTTAAATGATCACTTACCTGCATCACAGGTAAAACGCCAGTCACATCGGCGGCAGCAATCTTGAGCTGTTGAGACAATTTAAACTGCCGCAACGCTTCCATTTGCTGTTCCATGTCATCTTCTGGTACCCGTAACAAGTACTGACGTAATTCGCTAGGGTAATCATCAATCGAGGTAATGTCATACAGCTGCGACGGATCAATTAACTCATCTAGCAGCATCGGGAAATTGGCCAGCTCGCGCGCAATCCAAGGACTTGCACAGCACAAACTGACTAACTGCTGTCGAGCGCCCGGGTTTTCACACAAAAGCTCTAGATAAGTGGTACGGGTTAAGATTTTATCCAGCACTTTTGACACAGGTTTAAACGCTTGACTCGGTTTAACTTGATTGACTAATTCTTCCAGCAACTTAGGCATTAGCTTATCGAGCGTTTCACGTCCTCGCGGCCCGATAGAACGTTTGGACACCGTTTGATGCCACTCATTTAATAGTGGCCATAATTCGGCATCATCGATTTGTTGCTCTTGCAACAAGGCATTAGCGTGTTCATCTTGCTGAATATTCCAAAATAAACAGGTCCAATGATCATTATGTTCGTGGCTGTCAGCCCCGCCTACTGTGTCATTGAAGTGACCATGAATGGTTGCCATCGCCTTGTTGATTTTTTGGCGAAGTGCCGCTTCGTCTTCTACCCCTAGCGGGTAACATAAACGCTGCCAATCGAGTTCATTATTGGGCAGGGTTTGCGTTTGTTTATCGTCAATGGCCTGCAATAAATTCTCCACGCGACGCAATAAAATATAACTGTGTTTAAGCTCATCGACGGCTAAATATTCCAACTGCCCTAGGCTGTACAAGGTATCAATGGCGCCAAATAAACTTTGCTGTCGCAATGCAGGCTCGCGTCCGCCACGGATCAACTGAAAACTTTGCACCACGAATTCGACTTCACGGATCCCGCCAGCACCAAGCTTAATATTGTCAGTTAACTGACGACGCCTAACTTCTTGGGCAATCAGTTGCTTCATTTTACGCAGTGATTCAATGGCAGAAAAATCAATATAACGCCGATAAACAAACGGGCGTAATAAATCATGGAGCTCGTCACAATAGCCCGACCAAGGACCAAGCACTCGCGCTTTGACCATGGCATAACGTTCCCAATCGCGACCTTGCTCTTGGTAATAGTCTTCTAACCCACTAAAGCTGACCACCAAAGGACCACTTTCACCATAAGGACGTAAACGCATGTCGACCCGAAATACAAATCCATCTACGGTCACTTGGTCGAGTAGATTAACCAAACGCTGGCCCATGCGAATAAAAAATTGTTGATTGTCCTGAGTCCGTCGACCGCCAACGGTTTCACCATGTTCTGGAAAGGTAAAAATTAAATCGATATCAGATGAAAAATTAAGCTCACGTCCGCCTAATTTCCCCATCCCCAAAATCAATAAAGGTTGTGGCTTACCTTCTGCACTCATCGGTGTACCGTATTGCTTACACATCTCTTGGTATAACCAATCTCGCCCAGCAATAACCAATGCCTCTGCTAATGCAGACAAATCGAGTAATGACTCTTCGACTGGGGTGTAATTTAAAAAATCACGCCACGCTAAGCGAACCATTTGCACATTACGATAACGACGTAAAACCGATTTAACTTGTTCTTCTTGCGTTAATTCCGCTAACAGCGAATGTAACCCAGCATCAAACTCACTGCGCACAACATCATCTAATAAGCCATTAAATAACTGCACAATCCATTCTGGATGACGGCAAAGTTGCTCTCCCATATAATCACTCAAGCCAAATACGGTCTTTAACTCTTGCTGTTGCACGGCGGTCAGTGCTGTTTTAGCTTCAGGCCAAACATCACAGAGTCTTAACCAGTAACGATCTGCACTGGCTAACATCGCGGCAGATAATACCTTGTCACCTTGGTTTTGCATGGCAATAATGATCCCTAAAGAAATGAGTGTTGGACATATTATGTCGCGAGTGGTATATCTATCAGTCAGTCTAATGTTCAGATTAATATCATTGACACCCAGATTACTATAACCTGTGTCATATTGAATTAGCACATGAAAAATCTACATTTGGAGAAAACATGGTAGGTCACCTCCCCCGTGTACTCACATTGATAACCGTATTGTTTGTCACGTTAACCCTTGGCGGTTGCGGTGATAACAGACCGGAACAAATTGCTCAGTACCAGCAACTTGCCCAACAACGTCTTGATCTGTTGGCTAGTTCGCTCAACAACAATCAGCTGCGTAATGCGACATTACTCAAACAATACTGCCGTATTCTCGCTCAGCGTCAATCCGATTTAACCCCATTGCTGGAAGAGTTGGCTAAAGATGCTGGCACAGAAGGTCCAATGTTTACGTCATTAACCCGTCGTAATAAAGACTTAAACAACAGCGCTAACTTTATTGATTTAGACCAGCAATTAGCTGAAGCACAGAATATTTATCAAGCCGCCGACAGCAGTTTGTATAACGATATGCTGTCCGATCCCGTCAATGTAGTTGCCGATATGTCTAATGGGCAACTGGCCAGAGTCAATGCTATCAGCCGTGAAGCTGAAGCGCTGGCAAATGGCTCCGAAGGCAGTGGTGCTGGTAGTCAGCTGGTGGGCAATCCGTCTTACGGTAGTTGGCAAAATAATTCAAGCGGCACCTCAATCTGGGCTTGGTATGGCATGTATGCGATGTTTTCTAACTTCTCTCGTCCAATAGGTTACGGTCGTTGGTCAGGTAACCGTGGCTACAGCTACTACAATGATGTAGGACGTTACCGTTACACATCACCAAGCCAAGCGACCTCGCAAGCAAAAACCTTTGAACAAACCAAGAAACGTTTTAACAGCCAAGGGAAACGATTCGATAGCCCTTATGCCAAAACTCGAACAGGCTCAACAAGCTTGTCACGTCAAAGTGCGAGCGTACCCAAAGCCAGTAGCACTACCCAAAGCGCGAGTAGAAAATTCCGTTCGAGCTATTCAAAAGACAGTAGTTTCCGTAACTCAAGCAGCCGCACTAGTCGCGGTGTTAGCCGTGGAAAATAGGTAAGGACTCACCATGACATTTTTTCAAGAATATGGCTTAACTCAACATTTGGCGATTATTTTAGCCATTGATTTAACCATCGCTATAATTTTACTGGCGTTGATGCGTTATTTGCAAGGTTGGAGCATTAAAGTCAATAGCAGTGCTGAGCTTGCAGAGCGCGACAATTTTGCGTTTGGTATTAGTACCGCAGGTGCGATCGCTGCATTAGGGATTGTGCTTACAGGGGCCATCACTGGCGAAGCTGCACCGTCTTATTTAACCGAAGCTATTGGCATGTCGGCTTACGGCTTGTTTGGCTTAGTGCTAATTAAATTAGGCCGGTTTTTACATGATAAAATAGCCTTAAATGAATTTGCTAAGAACGATGAAATTCTTAAAGGTAATGTCTCTGTTGCTGTGGTTGACGCCGCGGCTGCCATTGCCACTGCGATTATTATTCGCGCAGTATTAATGTGGGCAGAAGATCTTACCCTAGATACCTTTATTGGTATTTTTAGTGCATTTTTAATCTCACAATTGATGCTAGTCATACTCACTCGATTACGTGAAAAACGTTATGCTAAACGTAATCAAGGCGCCTCAATGCAACAAGCATTAACCCAAAATCAAACCGCATTAGCACTACGTCACAGCGGCTATATGATAGCGATGGCGTTAAGCTTTAAAGCGGCCAGCCATTTCATTGTTTATGACCCAAGCGCCCATTTAAGCAACATTATTAGTTGGTGCGTTTTTTCACTGATCATGCTGGTGGTGTTATCGCTGTTGATCGCCATAGTGAAAAAACTGGTGTTAGCCGGTATCAATCTGGCTGAAGAAGTTGAAAAACAACACAACATTGGTATTGCAGCCGTTGAAATGGCAATTAGTATTGCTGTTGCTCTTATTCTTACGGCGTTAATGGCTTAATTTATGACAACACCTTTGCTCGATGATCTTCCCGTTAACACAACACCGGGGGACCCACAGCAAAGTTCCCTTCCCTCCCGTGAAGTATCGTGGCTTGATGATGCCTTATTGCTCGGCATCATGGCCTCGCTGGCGGGATGCGGTCTTATTTATGAATACTTATTATCGCACTATGCGGGGCGTATTTTAGGCGCGCTAGAAGCCGCTATTTACACCATGATAGGTTTGATGATTGTGTCTATGGGCGTAGGAGCATTTGCCGCCCGTAAAATAAAATGCGCATTCACAGGCTTTGCCATGCTCGAGTTAACAGTAGCACTGTGCGGCTCGTTTGCCATTATTGTTACCGCTGCGGTCATTGGGTTTGGCCAACAACTTCCTTTAGCTATAGCCAATACGCTGGGTCTGCCTCCTGATCATTTACCCAATGGCGGCTTTATTGCTGGCCTGCAAACCCTCAGCAAATACTTACCTTATGTATGGGGTGTATTGCTTGGGTTAATGATTGGTATGGAAATTCCGCTTATTGCTCGCGTTCGGCAATCCTTATCTGAAGCGCACTTACTGCATAATGCCGGCACCATATATGGTGCCGATTACATTGGTGCAGGTATAGGCGCGGCTATTTGGGTCGGCTTTATGCTAGCCATTGATATTCAATTAGCGGCTGCGCTAACCGCAAGTGTTAATTTACTCGCTGGACTAGTATTTATTTGGCGCTTTTGGGCCAAAATTCGTCATGTTAAATGGCTGCTTATTGGCCATATTATTGCCAGTGTTGTGATTGGAATTTTAGCGGTTAAAGGCCCTAATTGGGAACAACATTTTAATAATCTATTGTATAAAGATCATGTAGTGTATGCCAAAGCAACCCGGTTCCAGCAGCTCAACTTTACTGAGCGTTTACGTGGTGGAGGGTTAGCGCCAGTTTATAATTTATACATCAATGGGCGTTTGCAATTCTCTAGTAGCGACGAGCATATTTACCACAGCTTTTTAGTTCATCCAACATTAGCGGCCAGTGCCCGGCACAATAACGTGCTCATTATTGGCGGCGGCGATGGTTTAGGCTTAAAACAAGTGCTCAAATGGCAACCTAAAGCGGTTACATTGATGGATTTAGATCAAGACTTGTTGAGCTTATTTACATCACCGCCAGCAGATATGCCGCAACGTTTGAGCGATGCATTACTAGCATTAAATGGAAATTCGTTAAACGATCCACGATTAACGCTGGTCGTTGACGATGCGTTTAATGGGGTTGATAAGCTGATCCAAAAAGGCCAAATGTTTGATGCCATCATTGTTGACTTACCCGACCCAAGCCATCCTGACTTAAACAAACTCTATTCGGATTTATTTTACCGAAAACTCAATGAGCTGCTCAGCGCCGATGGTGTCATCACAGTGCAATCAACCTCCCCCTATCATGCACGCAAAGCGTTTATGTCTGTTGGCAAGACACTGACTGCAGCAGGATTTAATGTAAAACAGTATCATCATAATGTGCCTAGCTTTGGTGAATGGGGCTGGAGCATGGGCAGTAAAATGGGCAAAAACCCACAACAACGACTCGCGACATTACAGACACTACCAGTGCCAGAAGAATGGTTAACCCCAGGCTTAATCAAGGCTTCATTTGAATTCCCGGGTGATTTTTATGATGATATCGATAGCATTAACGTAAACGAAATTGGTTCATTACAGCTGTATCATTACCACCTAGCAGCTTGGTCAGAATATGAAGTAATTAATCTTTTTTAATTGAACCAGATAGCGCTTGACATATTATGTCTAGATGCTATCGTTACTCACAGACATAATATGTCAATTAAGGACAAATATGAACATCCATACCATTGCAAGTCACCTAAATGGACTTTGCGATCAAAGCAAAACCGGTTTTCAGTTTGATTGTTATCCGATTGACGGTGATGTTGAAGTGTTACAAGTCAATATTGTCAGCCGTGAAGAAATTCCGGTGTTTGTATCAGTAACTGACAACCAAATATTGTGTATCAGTTATCTGTGGGGCGAAAACGAAGTAAACCAAGATCGCCGCGCTGAAATGTTTGAGACCATGTTAGAGCTCAACATTCCAATGCCATTATCATCATTTGCGAAAATCGATGATAAATATGTGGTTTACGGTGCTTTGTCTGTGCAATCAAGCATGGAAGAAATTGAACAAGAATTAGCCGTTCTGTCAGACAACTGTCTGGAAGTTATCGACGAACTCGTCGAATTTTTAAACTAAGGAGCCAATTATGGGCATTCTAAACAAGATTCTTACAGCGTTTCGTGGTGGTGCAACCGAAGTTGGCCAGACTGTCGTTGACGCAAACTCAACCCGTATTTTTGAACAAGAAATTCGTGATGCAGAAAAGCATTTAACTCGCGCAAAGCGTGAGTTAACTGATGTCATGGCAAAAGAAATGCAGGCCAGTCGTGAAATTGATCGCTTAAAGCGCAGCGTTACCGAACACGAGGGTTATGTGGCCCAAGCGCTAGACAAAGGTAATGAAGCATTAGCTATTGAAATTGCTGAAAAGATTGCTCAGTTAGACGAAGAGTTATCCGAACAACAAACTGCCAATGACAGCTTTAGTTCCCATGCGCTGCGTTTAAAAGACTTAGTCAAAAAGACCGAGCGTCAGTTAAATGATTACCAACGTCAATTAACCATGGTTAAAACCACTGAAAGCGTGCAAAAAGCAACCGCGACTATTACTGACTCGTTTGCCTCAAGCAACTCTAAACTGCTTAATGCTAAAGATTCACTTGAGCGTATCAAAGCACGTCAACAGCAGTTTGATGACCGCTTAAAGGCGTCAGAAACATTAGCGGATGAAAGTAGCGACAAGTCATTACATGCCAAACTAGCTCAAGCAGGTATTGGTGAGCAAAAGTCGAATGCCAATGCCGTGTTAGATCGCATCAAAGCACGAAAAGGCTAGGCGAATATGGGATTTCTTAGCGGCCTATTTGGCAAAAAAGAAGCCCCGAAGCGCCAGCTTGACCATCCCAATAAACTGCTCAAGGGTGATATGATCACCTTTGATGACAGTTTTGCTTTGCCCACGCAATTGCGTGGGCAACAGCTTAAGGTTGAGGGTATTCATACTTATGAATACCAGCGCTCGCAGCTTTGTGAATTCTTATTACGTGGCCATAGCGGCAGCGCAATTTATTTATCCTATATAAAAGAAGATGAACCCTACTTAAGTATTTCAATGAAAATCAATCGCGCGGAGGTTGAACAATTGTTTGATCTTGAGGCCTTTTCTGAAATATTTGAAGAACCAGGCAAAGCAACACTCAGCGTGCAAACGCTTCCCGCCGAGCTAAGTGCTGAGTGGGATAAATGGCTTAGTGATGAATATCATCAAGTCGAATTTGGCTGTTTTGGTTATTTTCATCGTCAAGATTATCGAGACCTTAAACCGCCTCAAAATGACGATGATGCCCGCGGTGAAGGATTTGAAGGCTATAGTTTAGTTAATTCTGATGACTCTCACGCCGTGGATATTGAAGTTTACGAAAGTGGAGATACCGAAGTGATGTTAACTTTATATCGACCACTGACCGATATTAGAGAGTACTGGCCAGCAAGCTGATACAGCTAGGAGACGATTTTCGAATGAGCTCAGGCAAACCGTTACCAGAGAAATGGCTTAAAAACCAACAAGCGGCAAAAGCGACTCAAGTGGCTTTTGATCTGGACGAGAAGTTTCAATACTCTATCCGAAAAGCGGCCTTAGACAAAGGCGTAAGTCCTTCAGACCAAATCCGCACTATACTCGGACTGTCAGTATCTAAACGTCCTAAACGCCCCCGTTTGACCGTATCATTAAATGCTGAAGACTACGTGATTTTAGCGCAAAGATACGGTTTAGAGAGTGAATCACAGCTGGAAATCAAGAAACGGGTATTAGATGACCTAGTCCATTTTGTTGATACTAAATCAGCAAAATAAACACGGTTTTACGCTAATTATGCCAAATAAAAACAACGCACTAGACTCCTGTCTTGTGCGTTTTTTTGTTATGATAAAGCTAATCAATTAACAAAGCCTATCGGTTAACGAACGTAAGCGGACTTAACGACCCCTAACGCTGGATAAGTGAGGGGATAAATCGTTAAAAACGGTTTGGTTTTAAGTCTGCAATATTAAGCTTTCCATGTGTTTTGCCAACAAGGTGTATTGACGTATCAATAGCGGGCTTATTGTTAGTTGATACCACTCCGGTCGCGCAACAAAGGCTATTTGATAACCATTTATTATCCAGAGTTGAGGTTAACTACATGCTTGGATCTAAAGCTTGGTCGCTAAAAAATGTCGATGGTCCTAGTCCGTTCGAACTTGCGATGATGGTGTTATCATTAGTGTCAGTGGTCATAGTGCTCACCATTACCTTTGGTCGATTAGACGCCGAAACCAACAAAGTGCTGCTGTATATCGACAGTGCAATATGCATGGTTTTTATGAGTAATTTTTTTGTTGGCTTATTTAAAGCACGCAGTAAAACCTACTACCTCCAGCATCACTGGATAGACTTTATTGCCAGCATCCCTGCCATTGAACCATTGCGATTTGCACGCATATTCCAAATATTACGCGTGATCCGACTGATCCGCATGAGCCGATCTTTATTAATCCCATTATTGCGCCAACGAAAACAAACAACGCTAGCCAGTTTACTGGTGGCAATGATATTAATTTTGGCCGCCGCATCGGTGCTTATTTTATTGGTAGAAAGTGCAGAACCTAACGCCAACATCCAAACCGCAGAACAAGCAATTTGGTGGGCATTAGTGACCATATCAACGGTTGGTTACGGTGATTTTTATCCCGTCACTACGGTCGGTCATATCATTGGTGGACTGGTGATTATCAGTGGTGTTAGCTTTTTTGGGGTTATCTCCGGTTATATGGCATCTGTTTTCGTCGCCCCAGATGAGCAAGAACGTAATGAAGCACAAGAGGCTCAAGAAGCCCATAAAGCAGAAATCAATACCAAGCTAGAATTAGCCCTTGAACGCATGGAACAAAATCAGCAGCAAATGCTCAAAGAGATCACCACATTACGTAACCAACTCAATCAGCGAAAATAATCCCAACTCGGGATAAGAGATTAGATAAAACGATAAAATGGGATTATTTCAAGTCGGCAATATCACACTTGCCATTGATGTTGCTAACAAAGCGCATTGACGCATCTATGGCAAGTCGATGTAATAATAACAGCAGAAAAGAAGAGCGGTTTGATAATCGTTATGATTCTAAACTGAGGTTAAATATATAAAGCCCAAAGTAATCACTTACTTTGGGCTTTATATTTGCAGCTAAACAACGGTCAAGCTAACGATTTACTTTCCAACCAGCTTCTGCCACCAAGATAATGACTCACCACAATTGGCTAGCGGATGATAGCTAGAGTCTAATGCAGGTAAACCAATAATATTATTACAATTTCCTTGCTTAGCCGCGCCTGTTGTGCGGTCAAAATAACCATGGATCACCCCATTAACCGGCAACATACGTAAACTGAGTGGAGGACGTTCACGTAAAAAAGCTTGATACACTGCCATTGCGCCGCTGCTGCCGTACAAACCGGTTTTACTGTTATCGTCTTGACCGACCCAAATTGCCGCTACGTTACGCTCATCAAACCCAGCAAACCATGAGTCACGACTATCATTACTGGTGCCCGTTTTTCCTGCTAAACGCACGCCAGGAAACGCACGGCCTAAGCGTTTAGCCGTACCACTAAGCACCACTTGATTCATCACATATTGGACTAAGTAATCGGTCGCAGGATCAATCGCCATTGACGATGGCACACGACTGACATCTAATGCTTGGTTTTGACTGTCTAACACCGCGGTAATCGATGATAACTTACGGTAACGACCTTCATCAGCAAGGGTTTGATAAACTTGAGCCACCATTAATGGTGAACCATTTACGGCGCCTAACAACATGGATGGATAAGGTGAAATATCATCAGTCCAACCCGACTTTTGCAATGTGTTAGCAACGTTATCCACTCCAACAGCCAAACCGACATTGACTGTCGGAACGTTCATTGAATCTTTAAACGCACTTAATAAAGGTACTTGACCAGTGAACTTTTTATCTACGTTTTTAGGCGACCAGGTTTTACCTTGCTCATTTGTTAGCGTGATCGGTTTGTCATCAATTGGGGTCGCTAAAGTGAATCGATCACCTTGGCGTAATGCACTTGCATACACGAATGGTTTAATTAACGAACCGATTGGACGTCTAATTTCTACCGCACGATTAAAGCCATCATAACTGGGTTGTCTGTCACCCACCATGGCTGCAATACCGCCGGTATATTTGTCCGTTACCACCATGCCAACTTGAATATTTTTAGCCCGTTTATCCAATGACGCCATCGTCGACAATACCGCTTTTTCTGCGGCTTCTTGAGCCATAGGATCTAACGTGGTGTATACCTTCACCCCTGACTGCTGTAATAACGTATCGCCGTAGCGCTCACGAAGTTCTTGCTTTACGACCGCAAAGAAAGCTGGCAATTTTTGGTGTATTGACTTTTTCTCACTGCGTAGTCCTATAGGCGACTCTGCTGCGGCCTTATATTGTGCAACAGTCAATTGGTCATTTTCCATTAATATACGTAGCACCAGATCTCGACGCTCTTGAGCACGATCAGGATTACGCCAAGGATTGTAATAAGAAGGCCCTTTGATCACTGCCACCAAAAAGGCTTGTTGCGACACCGTCAGCTCACCGATTGGGCGACCAAAATAAAATTGTGACGCTAACCCCATACCGTGTACGCCACGCGCCTTATCTTGGCCCATGTAAACTTCATTCAGATAAGCTTCTAGGATTTCATCTTTGCTATAACGAAAATCAATAATCAATGCCATTATGGCTTCACGCACTTTACGAACAATTGAGCGTTCACTGCTTAAAAAGAAATTTTTGGCTAACTGTTGGGTTAAGGTTGATCCACCTTGCACAGTGCGACCGGCAGAAATGTTAACCATAGCAGCACGAGCAATGGCCAGTGGGTTCACGCCGTAATGATCGTAAAAGCTGCGGTCTTCAACCAAAATAAGCGCATCGATGATCATTGCAGGCATCTCTGACGCCGGCACAAATAAGCGGTCTTCACCATTGCCAGCAATAATCCGATCGAGTAATACCGGTTCTAAATGAAATACAGCTAATTCACGTTTATCAGACATGCGGTTAACCGAGCTAACCCCGTCAGAGTCAAAACTGATCATCACTCGCTGTTCAGCTTGATTACCTTCGGGATGTAAAAACGGTCGACGCCATAATTCAATACGAGTGCTAGAGGCTGAAAACTCACCAACTTGACGTGGGTTTGACACTTTACGATAACCCAGTAACTTAAGTTCGGCCATTAACTGAGGATGGTTGATCGCAGCACCTGGATATAATGCCATTGAGCGACTAAAAACTTGGGCAGGCAAATGCCACTTTTGGCCTTCAAACTTTTGCCCAATAATTTGATCTAAATAAATAGCATAAAAGCTCACAACTGCAATACCAACGATTGATAATTTCCATGTGAGAGACCAGAGTTTTTGCCTCCAAGATGGGCCACTGTTTTTTTTGGTTGCCGAAGACTTTTTGGTTTTTTTAGTCATAAATAATGGTTTCGTTTTCCATATAACACTGAATTAATTACATGTTGTTAATAAGCGACATGGCTTATTTACACGCCTGGAGTTTTCTTTTTAGTAAATTTTGTCGCCACAGTATTGACCGGATCATCTGGCCATAAATGCCTTGGGTATCGGCCGCGCATTTCTTTTTTAACGTCTACGTAAGGGCCTTGCCAAAAACTGGCTAAATCCGCCGTCACGGCTAATGGTCGTTGTGCTGGCGACAACAGCTCCATCGTCACGGTCATTTTGCCGTGTAATATTAATGGGCTTTGCGCTAAGCCCAACGCTTCTTGTAACCGTACACTTAATAATGCTCGGCCTTGTTGCTCATGGTTATGATAAAAATGTCCGTCAGCGTCAAGGGGCATCTGGTAACGGATCGGCGCACGAGTCCCCGTAGCCATAGGCCAATGCGTCGGAACCAATTGTTCTAATAATTGTTGCTGTTGCCAGTTGAGTAAGTTTTTCACCAATCCATAAGCACCAACCTTAGCTAACGCAGTCAATGAACGGACGTTGTCTAAATAGGGCCCAAGCCAATCTTCGAGTGTAGCCAACAAGTACTCATCGCTTAAACAAGGCCACTCATGCTCTGGTGCATAGTGTCGAGCTAATTCAACCCGATATTGTAACTGGATTAATACTTCGTCACGATTAAGGATTGTTAACCCTTTTATGCGGATTTGTGCTAATAATGCGGCGGTAATTTGTGCCCGAGCAGGTATAATACCAGTGTCGGTTTTAATAATAACCTCACCGATTTTGGTGTGTTTTTCAGCAAAGAACCGCCCTTTTGCATCATCCCATCCACCTTGAATGTGAGTGGTGACTAACGATGCAAGCTCTGCAGTAAACAAACGTTCATCCAGCCTTGCGGCGAGATAAACTTGCCCAGCATTACGACCTTGAGTCTCTTGGAAGTCAGCAACCACTAACCAAGGTTCATGAGCCAAACTATCATCTGCACTGATCACCACGCCGGTACCATTACTTAATAAAAAGCCCTCATGACCGCGAGCCTTAGCAATACGATCCGGGTAAGCAAGTGCTAACAAATAGCTAATATCACGTGTGGATGCATTACGTATTACGTCACTCACCTGACCTGATATCGATAAGGATTGTTGCCATTGCCTGACTTGCTGTTTAATCTGCCCCTGCAGGGCCTCTGTCAAATAATGATGAATATCAGCGCCTTTTTTAGGCAAGCCACGGGCTTCAATAATGCCAGCCAATACGCATGCCAGTAAACAAAGTTGAGGCTGATCATTATGCCGCGCTAGTTGTTTGGCTTTTAGGAGCATATGCGCTAAGCGCGGATGGCAACCTAATGCATAGGCATCACGGCCCAAAGAGGTTAATTTACGTTGCGGGTCAATCAATTCAAGTTGCTGAAGTAATCGCCAGGCAACTTGCTCGTGGATCGGTGGTGGTGGCGTTAATAATGATAACTCAGCAAATGATGTCACCCCCCAACTGGCACAATCAAGCGCCATTGAAGTCAACTCGGCTTGAGAGATTTCGGGCTCATCGACTTTGCGCATTCGCCCTTGTTCTTCTTGGCTCCATAAACGCACACAATACCCCACAGCTAAACGCCCTGCACGCCCACTACGCTGAATAGCAGAGGCTTGGCTAATGCGCCTGAGCCCTAAGCGTGTCACGCCGGTTTTAGGGTTAAAACTGGCTTCACGTCGATAGCCACTGTCAATAACAAGGGTGATCCCTTCGATAGTTAAGCTCGACTCAGCCACATTGGTGGCGAGGACGATTTTACGTTTACCGGGTTCTGCTGCACGAATGGCTTGATCTTGCTCGGCAGAAGACAAATCGCCGTACATAGGACAGATAAGCCATGACCCATTTAAGCGTTGGCGCAATAACCCTGCAAGTTTGCGGATTTCACCTTTACCGGGCAAAAAGGCTAATATACTGCCTTGTTGATAGGCCGCTAACTGAGTCGACTCAATAGTATTGATAATGACCCGTGACATATGTGTAAGCCACAATTGTTGGCTCGGGCAAGGTTGATACGCTATCTCAACCGCAAAACTGCGACCATCGCTGTGGATCTGCGCGGCGTTGGGCATTAACGTGTCTAAAGGTAAACCGGACAAGGTGGCTGACATGGCGATAATGTGTAAATCGTCACGTAATGATTGCTGCACTTCTAATGCTAACGCCAAGCCTAAATCAGTAGCAAGATGTCGTTCATGAATTTCGTCGAAAATAATCACATCAATCCCGCTAAGCTCAGGATCGTGTTGGATCATTCGGGTCAGAATACCTTCAGTGACTATTTCTAATCGAGTATGTGAACTGACTTTTGATTCACCGCGGACACGATACCCCACCGCTTGTCCAACGGCTTGCCCCAATTGTTGAGCAATAAATTTGGCAACATTTCGGGCCGCTACTCGGCGTGGTTCTAACATGAGAATTTTGCCGCTAATTTCAGGCCAAGCTAACATGGCTAATGGTAATGCGGTTGACTTGCCTGCTCCCGTAGGTGCCTCGAGAATAATTTGTGAGTGGCTAGCAAACCGGGCGCGCAACGGCTCAAGGACGGCTTGAATAGGCAGTGTTATGGCAGCCGATGGTTTGGGGTGCAGTAATGCTTGTTTTGAGGTCAAGAGGGTTAACTTTTACGGCGATTCTCTGGCAGGCATTTTACCCACATTTGAACTAATCTGTCATTAATTGACGATTTCACCTGCAAATTAATTAACGTCACTCAGCGGATCACGGCAAGCCACAACACTTATATTAACCAGGGAGTCCGTAAACCGTGTTGTAATTGGGCTAGTCGAGTCGGTTTATTAATGGCGTAACCTTGAGCATAATCGACGCCAATATTTTTGAGGTATAGCCCTATTTCTGTGTTTTCAACAAATTCGGCAATAACTTCAAAATCCATATCTTTGCCAAGCTGACAAATAGCTGAAACGATCGCTTTGTCACTGCGGTTTTCGCATAAATTCACCACGAATTGGCCATCAATTTTAACATAATCCACATCAAGACATTTCAAATAAGCAAAGCTCGAAAAACCTGAACCAAAATCATCTAAGGCGATCTTGCAACCAAAAGGTCGTAATAAATCAATTAATCCTGTGGCTTGATCTAACTGGCTTACCGCGGCGGTTTCAGTAATTTCAAAACATAATTTACTGACCAGCTCAGGTTCAACCATTAAGCGCATTTCGAGCCAATTCATGAATTTTTTATCCGCCAGCGACATCGCCGACAAATTCACCGACACCATAGAAAGCTGATCCCATGTGGCTAAATTATTTCCGCCCCAGTTCAATAAATTATCGATAACCCAACGGTCGACTCGAGGCGCTAGGTTATAACGCTCAGCAGCAGGCAAAAACACCCCTGGTGATATATATTGGCCATCGCTGCGAACCATCCGCAGCAAGATTTCCATGTGTATACCCGCCTCTGATTTAACTAACGGTTCAATTAATTGATAAAACAACTCAAACTGATCCAATGCTAGCGCGCCAGTAATATCAACAGATGCAAGCATTTGGTTATACATAATGTGCATTTGCGGATCGTCAGGATTATAAAAATGCCAACGGTTACGGCCTTCTTCTTTGGCTAATCGACAGGCGGCATCAGCCTTACTCATCACACCATATATATCTGGATCAACATAATTGACTTTGGCCATACCAATGCTGGCACTGATATTGTGTTTAACACCTTTCCAAATAAATTCATGATCAAACAATTGCTGACAAATCCGCTTGGCAACTTGTTGTGCTGATGACATATCTGAGTGGAGCATCAATAAGCCAAACTCATCACCGCCTAAACGTGCGACGATATCTCCTTTACGCAATAATTGTTTTAACCGCGTAGCCACTTGTTGCAATAACAAATCGCCCGCTTGATGGCCACTAAGATCATTCACCACCTGAAACTGATCGAGATCGAGAAAGGCAATACATGCCGGTGGATGATCTTCGTCGTTTAATAACTCTTCGAGCATATTTTCAAACTGTAGCCGATTAGGGAGTCCGGTCAGTACATCATGATTTGAATGGAACGATAATTCATCGGCAAGTCGATAGCGCTCGGTAACATCTTCAATCATTAACAATAACTGTTGCTGTTTATTAAGCGCATGGCAAAAGCTAAACTTATACCAGTGGATTTGAACGCCATTTCGCAGCGGCACTTCACACCAGGCTTGGCGTAAAATACCTTCTCGGACAATATGCAATGTATCTAGGAGCAGAGGATGATCATCTTCAAGTAACAAATCAAATAAACTCTGCCCTATGGTAATGGGCAAATTATGTTTACTCACATCATTTTGCAATACCACATTATTGTGTAAATCAATCAGCGCACAGGCCATCGGCAATAATTGAAACAGTTCTTGATACTGTTTATCTTTATTATCAAGAACTACGGCTAAACGACGTAACTCAAGTGAAGAGGCCAATTCATATGCGGTATCATCGAGTAACTTTTGTACAAAGGCACAAGGATTTTCATGCTGACAAACATCATGATTAGCATCTGATACACACAGAGTCCCTAAAACAACTTTGACATTGCCAACGTGTAAAACGGGGCTTAGAGCAAGGTGCTTACAATCAATATCCAGGGCCGTCAGTGTGTCTAGAAACGGAATTAATATTGGGTTTTCGTCGGCAGTAAAACATTGTTCAGGGGAACAGGTATAGACAATGGGTTGATGATTATAAAATAAGGAGCTGCACAGTGATCGATTATCTTGTAAATGTTGGCTAAACAGGGCCTCAGATGCAGGTGAAGCACCGAAATGACTGACACATTGTTGCTCTAACGTATCGATAATATCAGTATCAACCGCAAATAATTTATCGTATTGACTCGTCAGCACAAATGCTGCACTGCATTCTAACCTTTCACAGACTAATTGTAGTGCCTGATTAAGCAGTGATAACACCGAAGTATTATTGCCTTCAATAGGTCCATTTGTAAAAACACTTTTCAATAGTTGCTGGGTACTATTGGCCATACATCAACTCAGTCAAGGTTAGCAATTCAATTTGCTCGGGAATAAAAAACATGCGCTATATTATCGTTAACATTAGCCTAAGTGTAGTTTAGTCACTCACAAATAACGATATATGTTTATATCATGCTGTATTGGTAATCTATTCGGGTTAAAGTTACAACTTATTACTAATTAAGGATAACCGAATGCAAACCACCTCTTCGCGAAGATTGTTTGTCGGTTTTAGCTTAAAAAAATCACAAATAGAACAAATATCTACGCTACAGCATAGGCTTAAGCCATTTTTGAACAATGATGCGAAGACCATAAACAACACCAATTTACACATGACTCTTGGATTTTTAGGTCCGGTAGATCCTACCCGTTACGCCAGTGTCATCGATGCGATTGGGTTGATGCCTAAATCTATTTTTAATCAACAGTTCGATACCCTAGCTTTATGGCAATCAGCACAGTTAATCTGTTTACAAGGACAAGCAAGCGAACCGCTATTAGCCATGGCACAATCGCTTACATCGATTGCCAAACACCACAACTTATTCATCAGCCAGCACCAATACACGCCACACATTAGCTTATTTCGTCATGTTAGCATGACGGATTTACCCATATTGGGATGCATGACAAACTTACAGTTAACGCCGACACATTTACATTTGTACCAATCCATAAATTGCTCGCAGCAAATTAACTATTCAGTCCTCAAAAGTTGGCCGTTACTGCACGAAAAATAAAAAACCGTCGCCACAATACGTGAACGACGGTTTTTATTACGTTTAAAACAAAATAACTAGTCTTTTAATAATTCAGCTATGGTCAATACACCATGGGTGGTCGCGCCTGCTGCCCATAATGCAGAGGCAGATGATTCAAATGCGGCAGCTAAGTCTACGTGTAACCAATTAGCTTGTGGTGACACAAAGCGCCATAAAAAACCGGCCGCATTTGATGCCCCACCCGCGCCACCACCTTTGACTGGTCGGCTATTGGCGGTATCAGCATAAGCTGATGGACACATATCTTTATGCCATTCATCTAACGGCAATGGCCATACATTTTCTGATACTGCTGCCGCGCGCTGCTGTGCTAATTGTAATGTTGCCGTTTGTGGTGAAAAAATCGCATTATAATTTGAACCCACGGCCATCACTGCTGCACCGGTTAAGGTTGCCGCATCGATAATTAAGCCGGCACCCGTTTCTGATGCTGCTTGTAAACCATCAGCCAAGACTAAGCGCCCTTCTGCATCGGTATTGACGATTTCAACCGTGGTGCCATTCTTATAAGTTAAGATATCACCTAATTTAAAGGCACGACCACTGATTAAGTTTTCCGCACAGCATAGAAATAGCTTAACGCGTTTATTCAAACCCGCCTTCATCGCTAATCCCAATGCCGCAGTGACGGTGGCGGCGCCACCCATGTCACATTTCATCGCTAACATACCTTCTGATGACTTAAGGCTATAACCCCCTGAGTCAAAAGTAATACCTTTGCCTACTAGGGCAACAGATACCGGTGCATCAGCTCCCAATGGATTAAAATCGAGTTCTAATAATGCAGGAGGACGTTCACTACCACGACCCACAGCATGAATACCGACCCATTTTTTCGCTAATAATTCTTGGCCTTCAACAATACTGAAGCTGACATGATCGCCACCAATATGTTTTAACCAAGCTGCAGCTTGTGTCGCTAAACCGACTGGCGATAAATCTTCAGGTGTATCATTAATCAACTTACGGGCAAACAGGGCTGCTTCAGCACGTTGTTTCAACGTTGCTTTATCAGCATCACTCCCACACCAGTTCACTTCGTATCCCGCTTTAGCCGTCGCAAAACCTTGCGCAAATGCCCACTGTGAATGTAAATTCCACAAGTCACCGTCTAATTGCACATAATTAATACCTTGATTACGCACTTTCCTTGCAGCCATTTGCACTTGGCGCAGTTCATCGTTGCCAGATAAATGGATCGCCGCTTGAGCGCCTTGGTAGGTCACATCAGCCTTACCCCAATGAGCAGCAGGGGCTTGGGTGGTGAGAGTAACTGTCATAATGTCCATAATAATCCCTTGTTGTAAGTCTAATAACACCAATACTCGCGCTTAACCACGAGTTAATGGCAGTAGTGTAGACAAAACATAATCGATAAACCACGCTAAAGTTTGTTAGCATTGTTGTAAATCAACTCATTAAATGAGTAATCGATGAAATTTACCCCCGAATTAGAATCAGGTGTATTAATTAAACGTTATAAACGTTTTCTCGCCGATATCATGCTACCAAATGGCCAAGCGATCACGATTCATTGCCCTAATACGGGGTCAATGAAAAATTGTTTATTTCCAGGTGAAAAGGTGTGGTTTTCCACCTCAGACAATCCAAAACGTAAATATGCCCACACCTGGGAAATTATGCAGACAGATCAGCAACAGCTGATTGGTATTAATACCAATCGTGCCAATGCGTTAGCAGAAGAAGCAATCCATCAGCAAGTTATCACTGAACTGCAAGGTTATGACAAATTAAAACGTGAAGTAAAATATGGTAATGAAAATAGCCGTATTGATATTTTGCTCACTAGCCAAAACCGACCTGAGTGCTATATTGAAGTGAAGAGTTGTACTTTGCTAGAAGGCCAAGAGGGTTATTTCCCTGATGCCGTGACCACGCGAGGACAAAAGCATCTGCGGGAGCTGAGCCACATGGTGGCATTAGGACATCGTGCGATATTATTGTTTGTGGTACAACACAGTGGCATAACAAGTGTTAGACCCGCACGACATATTGACCCTCAGTACGCAGACTTACTTCAACAAGCAGTATCAAATGGCGTTGAAGTGCTAGCATATAAGACACAATGTTCATCTCAGGGAAGCCTTATCACCACCCCTTGTAAAGTGATGGTGTAGATAAAAAAACTCAAATACTGAGTAAAAAATTTGCCTAGCCATAGAGTTTCTGCTATAGATAGCGGCGATAAATTTTAGACGCCCTTAAAACGCAAATGATTACAGGAGATGCGTTATGCCTGAAGGCACGAAAAAACTTGGCGTACTCGCTATCGCCGGAGTAGATCCTTACCAGGAATCCGCTGGTGAAGAGTATATGAATATCAAGCAACGTGGTCACTTTACATTGATCCTCGATGCATGGCGTAACCAATTGCGTGAAGAAGTCGACCGTACGTTAACTCACATGCAAGATGAAGCTGCAAACTTTCCTGATCCTGTAGACCGTGCAGCACAAGAAGAAGAATTCAGCTTAGAATTACGAGCTCGTGACAGAGAACGTAAACTGATCAAAAAGATTGAGAAAACTTTACGGTTAATCAAAGAAGACGATTTTGGCTTCTGTTACTCATGTGGTGTCGAAATAGGTATCCGCCGTCTCGAAGCTCGCCCAACAGCCGATCAATGTATCGACTGTAAAACACTTGCAGAAATAAGAGAAAAACAAATGGCGGGTTAACCCGTTACCAATAGGGCGAGATTATCTCGCCCTTTTTGTTTTGTAATTTAGTCACATCAGATGTAAGTGACGGTAATGACAGTGCGATATTAATGAATAAAAAATACTCCACAAAATAACATGAGTATCACTTCCTACGTTGGACGTTTTGCACCATCACCTTCAGGTCCACTGCATTTCGGTTCACTCACGGCTGCATTAGGCAGTTATCTTCGCGCCCACAGTCTGCAAGGCCAATGGCTGGTCCGCATAGAAGATATCGATCCCCCACGAGAAGTCCAAGGTGCAAGCGATAATATCCTCCGCACACTTGATGCCTACGGTTTGCATTGGCATGGCACTGCACTATTTCAACATCAACGTCATCAGGCTTATCAAGATAAAATAGACCAACTCATTGCCAGCGATGATGCTTATTATTGCCAATGCACACGTAAGATGATCCAAGCCCATGGTGGTGTATACGATGGCCATTGTGGCCGACTGCAGCCTAAGTTGACACAAGGTGCGATCCGGATTAGAAATTACGCTAAAATCGATCGTTTTATTGACCAGCTTCAAGGCTATGTGGTGGTCGATAACACCTTCGCCGAAGAAGATTTTATGATTAAACGCAGCGATGGTTTATTTGCATACCAGCTCGCCGTTGTACTCGACGATGCTTATCAAGGTATCACTGAAGTCGTCAGAGGTTGTGATTTACTTGAAGCCAGTTGCAGGCAAATAAGTTTATTTACTCAATTAAATGTTACCCCACCTGATTGGCTTCATTTACCGCTAGTCTGTGCACAAAAAGGTGTTAAATTATCAAAGCAGAATCACGCGCCCGCCATCGATATCATTCGCCCACAAGCCAGTATTAATGCTGCTCTTGCCTTTTTAGGCCAGCAAATGGTTGATGTAGATTCGGTACAAGTCATGCTTAAACAGGCAATAGAACAATTTGACCTAAGTACCATTCCAGCACAAAAAGAAATTGTCTTAACGACAACAAACAACTAAGTATCGTCATCGTTCGGCGTACATGATTGCATTAAGCCCATTTTAGCGCCGCGACATGTATACTCATTTGGTCACATTTAATGTATTATACCCGCCAGATTTTTAATCAAATTATTATAGCATTTCGAGGTGTATTATTTTTCGCCGTATTAGCCAATTCTGTAAACAGCTATTTGAAGACAACAAAGTAGCTCCAGTACTTGAAGACCCCATTCAAGAAGATGGCTTACGTCTGGATATCATCTCCAGAGATGGCCATTCGATTTCACGTCGCCAAATTAGTGAGAACGCACTCAAAGTGCTCTATCGTCTTAATAGATCAGGCTATAAAGCTTATTTAGTCGGTGGGGGTGTGCGTGATATTTTATTAGGCCTTCAACCGAAAGATTACGACGTTGTGACTAACGCCACGCCAGACGACATTAAAAAACTATTCCGTAACTGCCGTTTAGTTGGTCGTCGCTTTAGACTGGCACATATCGTTTTTGGGCGTGACGTCATTGAAGTGGCCACTTTTCGCGGCCACCACAGTGAAACAAACGACAACGTATCGAAATCAAATGCCGAAGGGCGTTTACTGCGTGACAATGTCTACGGCGAAATTGATGAAGATGCTGAACGTCGTGACTTCACTATTAACGCGCTGTACTACGACATCAGCGACTATTCTATTCGCAGCTATGGCGGTGGAATAGACGATCTCAAGGCTCGGACGATTAAGCTTATTGGCGACCCCGACACCCGTTATCGCGAAGACCCTGTCCGCATGCTGCGCGCCGTTCGTTTTGCCACTAAACTTGATATGCAAATCGACGCCGTTACCGCGGCCCCAATTAAAGCACTCGCACCATTATTAAAAGATATCCCTGCAGCACGCATGTATGAAGAAGTGTTAAAACTGTTTTTTGCCGGCAAAGCTGAAGCCAATTATAACATGATGCAACGCTTTGGTTTATTCGCACCCTTGTTTGCACAGGTCAGCGCACTCATTGAAGAGTCGCCTAAAGGACATGCCGCCAAAATGCTGCAAGCCGTTATGCGTAATACCGATATCCGTGTTAATGAGGATAAAACGGTTACCCCAGCATTTTTCTTTGCTGCCATATTGTGGTATCCGGTAAAATACCGAGCCGATGATATTGCCATTGAAAGCGGGTTAACCCACTACGATGCACATGTTGCCGCTATGGGTGATGTGCTTGAACAACAATGCCTAACGATTAGCTTACCACGACGCTTTAGTACCCCTGCCCGCGACATTTGGCAGCTGCAACTGCGCTTAGAACGGAGTCAAGGCACGCGGGCATTTAAACTGCTAGAACATCCTAAATTTAGAGCCGCTTACGATTTGCTACTACTGCGTGGTGAAGCTGAAGCGGGCAATACCGCCAAGATAGCTCAGTGGTGGACAACGTTTGTAGAAGCAGATGAAACTGACCGTAGCGACATAGCTAAAAGTGTCAAAAGCAGTAATAGTCGCAACAGAAATGCACCACAGCGTAAGCGTCGTCGTAAACCAGCAGCCAAGCCTGCGGAAGAATAACCACCATGGCGGTTCAAGTTTATGTCGCCTTAGGCGCTAATTTAGCCGAGCCAATACAACAACTCAATGTTGCAGTAACGGCGCTAAAAGCATTGGCGGTAAACGACACGTTTGTGGTCTCAGCTTATTATCGTTCCAAGCCTATGGGTGATGTTGTTCAGCCAGATTATGTCAATGCTGTCGCTGGGTTTCATACCACCCTATTGCCGATTGAATTACTTGATGCCTTGCAAGATATCGAGCAACACCAAGGGCGTGTTCGGCTTAAGCGCTGGGGACCTCGCACCCTAGATTTAGATTTGTTACTGTATGGTAATCAACACATAAGCAAACCTCGACTCTGTGTGCCTCATTACGGCATGAAGCAACGCAGTTTTGTGTTAGTACCATTGGCAGACATCGCGCCATCGCTAACATTGCCTTGCAATACAAGCCTTGAAAGTCTTATTAGTGTGAAAATGCGTGATGAATTGCAAAAACTTATCGATTTAAGTTGATCTTAACGGCCAGAACATTAAGCTCGGCTTTTAGTATTTCAATATTGTTTTAAGAGTCTATTATGTCAAAAGTCACCAGTTCGACCCTAATCAAGTTCAAACAAGAAGGTAAAAAGTTCACCGCATTAACGGCCTATGACGCCAGTTTTGCCGGCGCCTTTGACAGCGAAGGTGTGGATGTACTTTTAGTAGGTGATTCACTTGGTATGGTGCTTCAAGGCCATAATGATACCTTACCGGTAACGATTGCCGATATTGCTTACCATACAGCTTGTGTCAAACGAGGCGTTTCGCGTGCATTGCTCATCGCGGACATGCCGTTTATGAGTTATAGCACCCCAGAACAAACCATGACTAATGCTACAACGCTAATGCAGGCGGGTGCCAGTATGGTTAAATTAGAAGGCGGACATTGGCTACTTGAAAGCGTAAAAATGTTAACCGAACGTGGCATTCCAGTATGTGCTCACCTAGGATTAACCCCGCAGTCGGTGCACGTGTTTGGCGGATTTAAAGTGCAAGGTCGCGATGTTGATAGTGCTCAACGTATTCTAGAAGAAGCCAAAGCAATACAAGCTGCAGGCGCGCAATTATTAGTGGTTGAATGTATTCCGGCTTCGCTGGCTAAAGCCATTACTGAAGCGCTAACCATTCCCGTTATCGGTATTGGCGCAGGTGCAGACACTGATGGCCAAATTCTTGTTATGCATGATGTGTTAGGCATTTCCAGTGGCTATATTCCTCGTTTTTCAAAAAACTACCTTAAACAAACAGGTGAAATTCGTACCGCTATTAAAGCGTATATTGATGAAGTAGCAAACGGCACTTTTCCAGCTGAAGAGCACACATTTAATTCATAATGCGCATTAAATAACGGCATTGTTTTTCCATTAAGGTTTGAACAGAAAATGATTACCACCTCCGCTATTTCAACCATTCGTGAACACGTTAATGCTTGGCGCCGCAAGGGCGAAACGGTTGCTTTTGTGCCAACAATGGGCAATTTGCATCGAGGTCACATCGCCTTAGTAGATGAAGCCAAAAAGCGTGCAGACCATGTGGTGGTATCTATTTTTGTTAATCCTATGCAGTTTAGTGCCAACGAAGATTTAGACAATTATCCTCGCACACTCGCACAAGACAGCGAGCAGCTTATGGTTGCCGGAACAGAAATACTCTTCACTCCAACACCTGAGATCATGTATCCCAAAGGGTTAGCACAACAAACATTTGTTGAAGTACCCGACATTGGCGATCAATTATGTGGTGCAAGCCGCCCAGGGCATTTTCGTGGTGTGGCAACCATAGTCACCAAACTGTTCAATATTGTGCAACCTGACATTGCCTTGTTCGGCCGTAAAGATTTTCAACAATTGATGATCATCAAAACCATGGTTGAAGATTTATCGATGCCAATTGACGTAATTGGTGTCGAGACTATCCGAGAACAATCGGGTCTAGCCATGAGTTCTCGTAACGGCTATTTAACCGCCGATGAAAAATACTTGGCAGCAAGATTAAAACAAGTATTAGATAATATTATTCACGCTATTCAACACGGTGAAGCAGCACAACAAGCTATCACGAAAGCTGAACGAGACTTGATTAGTGCTGGTTTTACGCCCGATTATCTCCAAGTGAGAAATGCAAACACCTTACACCAAGCGACGGCAGCAGACACTAAGCTAATTGTTATTGCGGCCGCGTATCTCGGTAAAACGCGCTTAATCGACAACGTGCTATTTTCTCGTCATTCGAATTAGCCACCACCTATGAAATTATCCAGTTTCAGCTTAAGCCCATTAAATAACAAAACAAATATTATTTTTTATTGAAATTTCTGTTGTCAAAAAACTGGTTTTATCGATAAAATTACATCATATTGAATGATATTGAATCAATATCATTATTTTTTCGACGCTATTGTTGCTATATTGTTATTTAAGCATGATGGCTGTGTATCAACTTTCCGCTAACGAGCAAGGGTTATGTCTTAGTTACGTAGCTAAAAAACATGCTAATCTGCTTAAGTCAATAAGTTCACCAAACCACGAGCTAATTAAGTTAGTTAGTTAGTAAGTTAGTTAGTTAGTCGGAAGCTAAACACTGTGGTCCGCTGTTAGGCTGAATACATAACCGAAACAGTCTACCGTAAACCACTAATATCAAAATCGTAATAGTGATGACAAAAGGATGTGTGGCCGCATGGCAAAAAAACTGTTATTCATCGTACTCGCCATGAGCGCTTTTACTGCTCAGGCCAATACTATCTACAAGTGCATGAAGGATGAAAAAGTCATTTTCAGCCAAACAGTTTGCCCGCAAGAATATAGCCAGCATAAAATTGAATATCAATTAGGTATTACCACCGAAATCGACTCTGACAAGCGCGAGTTGAAAGACGATCCATTAAAAGCCTTGCTTAATAAACAAACTATTTCTAAAGAAAAATTACTCCAATTACTCGATGGCGAAATTTATCGACTTAAACAAGAAAATAGCTATTTTGAAATATTACGTGCGAGCGAAATCCAAAAACTGGATCGTAAACGTTATTGGCAGACCACACCTAAAGACGATCCAAGTTACGGCCTAGAATTACAAAACATCTCTGAACGTTTCAATGATCTCACTAAAAACAACATCAATGTTATCCGTGTATTAAATCAACATAAGATGAAGGTCTCTGCTGAAACACCCCCTGATGAATATATGAGTAATTAACCTCAACTCAATGCCAATGTTGAGGTTATCCCCCTAAGCAGACTGTTCTAGTCTGGTTTAAACACCCCGATCATACTGCCGCTAGCCTTTTGAGGTGCTTTTACATCAGTTTGTTGCTCACGGTAATCACACTCTGTGCACTCAATGGTTTCAATGCCATTTTCTTTAAACAATAGAATACTGTCTTTCGCGCTGCATTTAGGACATTTAGCCCCTGCAACAAAACGCTTTTTAATTTTAGTCATGATTTACTCGACTTAGTGTTTACACAATGAGGTTTATACCCGCTTTATACGCCTATTTTGCCATGATTAGCCCACATGAGTCCCGTGATTGTGGGAAATAAATCCTATATGCGATATTATCTGCACCATTATTCTATTCTTAAGAATCAAGTTGTAATTAATGATCAAGATAAGCCAAGCACAGTTAATTCGCGGCAGTAAAATCTTACTCGATGAAACCTCACTGACGATTAACCCCGGACACAAGGTTGGCCTTGTCGGCGCCAATGGTACAGGTAAATCAACATTGCTTGCCTTAATTTTGGGTCATTTACAGCTGGATAAAGGTGAGTTCAGTTTCCCCGCAGGCTGGCAGGTTGCCTCTGTTGCTCAGGAAACACCCGCATTAAATGTGTCGGCACTAGAGTATGTACTGGACGGCGACACCGAATACCGTCAACTAGAAGCCCAATTAGAACAAGCTGAACATGATAATAACGGCAATGCAATAGCGCTTATCCATGGCAAAATTGATGCTATTGGCGGTTATGCTATTAAAGCTCGAGCGGGCTCACTATTAGCCGGTTTAGGCTTTAAAGATACAGATCAGAGTCACCCGGTCAAAAGTTTCTCTGGTGGTTGGCGTATGCGCCTCAACTTAGCCCAAGCACTGTTATGCCGTTCTGACTTATTGTTACTCGATGAGCCAACCAACCACTTAGACTTAGATACCATGTATTGGTTAGAAGGTTGGATAAAAACGTATCAAGGAACGTTAATTTTGATCAGTCACGATCGTGACTTCATCGATGGCATTATCGGTGAAATTGTTCATATCGAAAATCAAAAATTAAATTATTACAAAGGCAATTACTCATCTTTTGAACGCGTGCGCGCAGAACGCATGGCACAACAACAAGTGGCCTTCGAGCGTCAACAAAAAGAACGCTCACATATGCAGTCATTTGTTGATCGTTTTCGCTATAAAGCCAGTAAAGCTAAACAAGCACAAAGTCGCTTAAAAGCACTCGAACGTATGGCAGAGTTATTGCCATCCCAAGTAGACAATCCATTTCAAATGGCCTTTAGAACACCAGAAGCATTGCCAAATCCATTAGTGGTGATGGAAAATGTCTCTATTGGTTATGAAGATAAAACCATCCTTAAACAGGTTGAGTTAAACCTTGTTCCAGGCGCTCGTATCGGTTTATTGGGGAGAAACGGTGCAGGTAAATCGACGCTAATTAAACTGTTATCTGGCCAATTAAAAGCTAAAACCGGTAAATATCAACCTAATCCAGGATTGAATATTGGTTATTTTGCTCAGCATCAAGTTGAATTTTTAAGCCTTGATGATACCCCAATGCAACACTTGATCAGGCTGGCGCCATCCAATGCGCGCGAACAAGAATTACGGAGCTTTTTAGGCGGATTTGGCTTTAATGGTGATATGGCTTTATCGCCAGTACGGCCGTTTTCTGGCGGCGAAAAAGCGCGTCTGGTATTAGCATTAGTCGTTTGGCAACGCCCTAATCTATTATTACTCGATGAACCCACCAACCATTTAGATTTAGAGATGCGCCATGCGCTAACCATGGCATTACAAACCTTTGAAGGTGCAATGGTAATTGTGTCACATGACCGTCACCTATTACGATTAAGTTGTAGTGACTATTACTTAGTGGATCAAGGTGTTGTAACACCTTTTGACGGTGACTTGGATGATTACCATCAATGGTTACTCGATGCGGCTAAATTGGCCCAAGCCAGCAACAAAACGGATGCTGCCATTAGCAGTGATTCGGTGGATAAAAAGCAGCAAAAAAGGATGGACGCTGAATTACGTCAACGAGTATCGCCATTGAAAAAGCAACAAATAAAATTAGAAACCCAACAGCAAAAAATCAACAAAAGATTAGCCGAACTAGAAATTGAATTAGCCGATGGCGACTTATACGAAGCTGAGAACAAAGCTAAAATGACCAAGGTTCTCAACGAGCGTACGACGCTGACTCAAACCATGGATGAAAGTGAAATGGATTGGTTAGAGATTCAAGAACAGATTGAGCTTATCGAACAAGATTTTCAATAAGCGATTGGTTTTCATTATTTTATTGGCATTTGTGCTGTTAATTAACCGCACAAATGCAGCAAGGGATTCTGTATGTCGCAACCTTTTCATCGCCAAACATTTAGTCATACAATTTGGCGTCATTGCGAGCAAAGCTATTCAATTAACCCTCAGTTTTACGTACACCTACAAGACAGTTACCACGTAAACGTTAATATTCTATTATTAGCGCAATACCTTGATCAACAGCATTATGTTTTGACGCAGCAACAATGGGAAATATTAACCCTTGTGGTTGATCAATGGGAAACCAATGTCTTACAACCTTATCGACGCTTACGTCGGATCGCTAAGGCGCATTTAGACAACGACGAATATCAAAAAATGCTCGATGTTGAGTTGGTGATGGAACGTAAATCTCAATACATGTTATTGCACAAATTGAATTTACTGCAGGGACAACCACTAAGCACTGATACTACAGACAATACTGAACCAGGAAATATACAACACTATCTAAGTTTATTTGGCTTAGATGAAAGCATTATGGCTGGGTTAACCACGCAAACAGGTCTTATTAACTCGTAATACATCGTCATCTCATTTGAGCCAGTTGTACGCAAACCAATGGGTTAACAATAAGATTCACCCATAACAGCATTGTTTAGACAATAAAGATTGTCTAAACAATGCTAAATAGGCTGGCTGTTGTGACAGTAAGAAGAGTCTTAGTCACACTCAATATCTGGTATGTTCAACACATTGGATAAGGACGCGGCTTCGCGCGGCCTATCTTTATTGACTTCGCGACCACTTACGACCACTTAGAATGTTAGCTTTCATTGCATAAAATTAAGATTTAGACATTATTTATTTTTCGAGTCGGTCATTGATTTTAATTCACCTTCAATAAGTATTTAACTTTTCTTTCGACGCGGTAGATTTGATATTAACGCTTACATTCTGACCTACTAGATAATCAGCTCGATTTTTTTGAGAAGTTCTAACCGCTTCTTCGTCTTCTTTATATTTATAACGCTAACGTGATATTCAAACGATGCCCCTTGTCCTGGTCCTGGGCCATCGCCTAATGGCGTATATGTAGATGGAAAGCTAAACCATCCATTTTCAAATTCGTAACATGGATGGTTTCAATAATCATTACCATGGTCTTTGGTTTTTGCAGCAACAATCTTGGTGGCATGATTAATGGTCATGATTAATGGTATTGAGTAATACCATCAGGTAATACTCAATACATACATTTACACATTATTGCACTGGGATCAGAGCTTCGATTAGCTTTGGTCGCCATTGGCCCTTATTAGCATCGTATGCGCCAAATCCTGATGCGTATTCCCAATATGCCCAGCTCATATTACGTTTTTCAGCCTCGCGCGCAATAAAAGCGGTCCAGGCTTTTTGCTGATCGGGATCAACGCTACGCGAATAAACGCCGAATTCACCTATAAATATTTCAAAACCGCGATTAGCGTGCGCATTCCAACGGGTGACTCGATCAAACATAGCGATTAAGGGGGCCTGATCGCTTTGTGTGCCTAACCAGCGAGTGCCAATCCAATCGTCTGCTCCATTAACCCATTTAGCCCCTTGATGAGTAAAATGAAAGGGCTTGTAATAGTGAATGGTAATTATGGTATTACGCGCATTTACCGAGGATGGTAGTCTCAATTTCGCTAAGTCATCGGGCTGACTCCAATTGGCCGAACCAATCATTACGGTCCGCTGCGTGGTACCATCATTTTGCTGTGCTGCCATATCACCCCAAATTACCGTCAATAATCGTGCAATGATATTATTCCAATCACTGTGATCTATGCTGCTATTAGGCTCGTTCAATAATTCAAAGATAAGATTATCATGGCCATATTCAGAGAGAGGAAATTGCTCACTCATTTGTTGCCAAATACCCTGTAAACGAAGAATGTGTCCCGCTTGCTGACTTTCTGGATCATGCATCATCTTTGTATAGTGATGCACATTTAAGATAACTTTTAGATGCGCATTGTTGGCCCAGCCAACCACTTCTTTAACGCGGGCCATAAATGTATCATTAATGGCATAGGGGAAGGTTAAATCGGCGTGAGCGGACCAGCGAACCGGGATGCGCACGGTTTTAAAACCGGCAGCGGCAATCCTTTGTAAATCATCTTCAATCAGCACGCGACCACCAGACCACTCGCCCTCGACAGGAGCCTCTAGGTAATTGCCAAGGTTGATTCCTCGGCCGAGTTGCGTCTGTTCCAGGCCACCTTGATCATTCCATGCGTAAAGGTCGCTGTAATAGCTGTCTAATAGCACCACGGGATTATCTGTTGCGTTAGCAATAGCGTTGGGACTTCCACAGCCGAGTAAGTTATAAATGACTGTGGCGAATAGTAAAGGCGTTACACTCTTGCGTATTAACAAGCGTGCACAAGCATAGATATCAATAGCAAAGATAGTCGCTAGTTTAACGATCCGCGAATCAACCCACTCTCGTCGATGCTCAACGTGTTCATCAGTCACATCATCAAGGCCACACGAGAACGCTTTACGAACAACACATGAGCAGCAATGATAATTAGGTGTCTCTTCTAAGCTCACGATTGTTTGTCTTGGTCTAGCCATCATTCATTACCTGCAAAATAAAGGTAACTAAAGACTAGACCAGTGGTTGAGTATTCGCCAACGATCTTGGCTAGCCATAATAGGGTCACCTTTGGGCAGTATAAAGCGAGCACTATCTTTTCGGGTGATCCACAATAAAAGCACTTAATTATGTTATTCGAAACAATATCAAGCAAAATCGAAGCAGCATAAATATCGGAGTAACGCGGCCGTCGATGACATGGCCAAGTTTACTGGGAAGGACTTGCCAAGTGTCACCGAAGTGCTTGCACTATAGGCTGCTCTTTCACATCCATGTGATCGCGACATTCGCGACATCCTGTAGGTAACCGGCTTATAGCAATTGATAAAATTGAATTGACGATCTAAAAAACCTTAAAATATGAAATTGTTAAGGCGTTACTCGAACTGAAGTCCAAATATTAATAACCGTTGGAATAAAAGTGAGTTATCTCGACTCTAATATCGACTCTAATATCGACAAACTACGACAATATCAAAGTAATATACCGCCCAATAGCGGTATACAACATAAATTGAGCTAGCTAGTTTGAGTCAGTTTTTGGGCCAACGCCGTCGCATTTCGAGCCACAAGCCCATAAATAGACAACTGAGGGTTAGCGCCTAAACTGGTTGGAAATACCGAACCGTCCATCACCGATAAATTTTCAAGATAGTGTGAATAACCAAAACCATCGACCATTGCAAGGGCTTTATCTTCACCCATTGCACAACCGCCCATCACATGGGCCGATGCGACTATGGTTTTTAATAAGCCTAAATCGACATTATTGATAACCTGCTTTGCTTCACTCCACGAATTGAGAAATGACAAACCATCATGCATCGGTAACACCTTTTTGGCACCTGCAGCAAATTGTAACTCAGCCATCGACAAAAATGCCCGACGAGCACCATCCCAAAATCCTTGGTTTAAAGGATAATCTAATGCAAAACTGGTATCCGTTAACCTCACCTGTCCACCAGGACATTGCTGATTGAAACCATCACGAATAAGCGCAATGGTGACCTGCATTTGATTAAAATTAGCCATTAACTGTGCATGGCTAACGCCATAACCAATGGTTTTTGACGCGATCAATACTGGGTGTACAGGCGCAACTTCCAATTTATAACCAACGTCACCCACGGCGCCATCACGCCAAACAAATTCATCGGAATAGATAGATTGCGGTGCACCACTGTGACCATTAATTTGTTCCGCAAAAATCCCTCCCGATAACAATGAAGGATGTAAGAAAGTTTTGCCTAACTGTTTATGGGGATCGGGCGTATTAGAGCGCATTAAAATAGTCGGAGTATGAATAGCCCCCGCACTTAAAATATAATGTTTCGCACTAAAGGTGATTTGCACTGACGTTGGCTTTAGGCCTTCTGTTAACGCTTGTGCCGTTAACCCAACAACTTGATCGCCTTTATGCTCAAGCTTAATCACCCTAGCGCGTGAAATTAGCGTAGCGCCTTTATCCAGCGCCGCGGGGATAGTAGTGACCAACATAGATTGTTTCGCGTTGACAGGGCAACCCATGCCACAGTAGCCCGTATTCCAGCAACCTTTGACATTACGTTTGATAACCGTGTAATCCCAGCCCAGTTTTTCACAACCTTCAAGTAATGCACCATTGTTACGATTGGGCTCATACTGCCATTGCTCAATATTAAGTCGCTGTTCCATCATTTCAAACCAAGGGAGTAAGTCTTGCGAAGATAGTCCTTTAACCGACTTCTCTTGTTCCCAATAAGCTAATGTTTGCTCAGGTGTTCTTATTGATGTGGTCCAATTCACTGTGGTCGACCCGCCCACCGTACGACCTTGAAATATACCAATGCCTTTATCGGCAGTTTTCATCGCGGCCGCTTGTTGGTACAAATTGGGGTAGGCGTGACGTTCTTCCATATCAAAGTGAGTCGATGACTTAAGCGCTCCGCCTTCAATCATGATCACTTTTAAACCCGCTTCCGTTAAGATTTCTGCCGCCGTACCGCCACCAGCACCAGTACCAACAATAACAACATCGGCTTCAAAATGGCGATCGACCTCTAAGCGACTGGCATCGATATGATGCCAACCGTCGTTTAATCCAGTGATAATCGGATCAATAATAGCCAAGGGGATGCTCCTTACACGAGAGAGTTATTGTAGGTTATTAACTAAAAAAGTAGGTTTTTCATAACGTAAGTTGCCCCAATGTTCTGGACAGGCGTAATAACTGGCCATAATCAATTCACGTAAACCGCCGTAAGCGGTTTTTAACATATCCAAATAATTGTAACGCCAAAACTCAAGCATTTCGACCAATTGCTGGGGGTCACGCATTAAAAGCGGTGTCATACTGCCACTGAGTAACAACAAGCCCAAACGTCCTTCAAGCAATTCCAATAACTCCATCAACTCTTGTTGTTGGTCTGGCGCTAAATGGGTAATTGATTGTGAAATTGCATCCAAAGTCCGATTCATCGCGATTTCTCGATGGCTGGGTACCTCGGGTAATGCGCCATCTAAGAAAGCTGGGATCAACACACTGAACAATACTCGGTGATGGATATCATCCGAAGAAGTAGTGATATTTGGCAAATATAAATTAACGCCTAGGGCCAATGCTGCAGTTCCAGCAAACGCTCCAGTGAGAAAGGTACGCCGCTTCATTTACTTCCCCTTGAGTTTATTGTTGTCTCTATTTTTTATGTGGTAGAGTGGCATGAGTAACATTTAAACACATGTTTAAATTTTAACAAACTATTATAGAAATATTCCCTTTATGAAAACGTTATTCACACCGCCTTGGTGGGCTGCTAGCCCGCATGTTCAAACGATTCTACCATTGCTTTTTAAAGTAGCCAGACCTGCAACCTTTAGGCAACGACAAGAATTACCCGATGGCGATTTTATCGATTTAGATTGGCTTGGCCAAGCCCAAAATGGCGAGCCTATATTAGTGATTATTCATGGTCTTGAAGGTAATACAGAATCACATTATGCACGCAGAATGCTCATCGAAGCAAAAAAAGCCAAACTGTCTGCATTGGTTCACCATCATCGGGGCTGTTCAGGTGAGCCTAATCGCTTAGCCCGCAGCTATCATAGTGGCGATGTTAACGACTTAGCCTACACTCTTGAGCAACTAAAACACTATTATCCAGACTCGCCACTGTATGCTGTCGGCTACAGCCTGGGCGGTAATGTATTAGCCAAATACCAAGGTAGCAAACAACAACATAGCTTACTGGAACGTGCCGTGGTTGTGTCGGCCCCTCTCACGTTAAGTGCCTGTGCAAAACGCCTAGAAAGTGGCTTTTCAACCCTTTATCAGCGTTTTTTGATTAAACGCTTACAAGATAAAATGCTCGACAAAATTAACTCTGCAGATTTGACCGAGCAAATGCCGATCACTAAAAAGCAGCTCAAAATGCTGAATACCTTTTATTTGTTTGACGATAAAGTCACCGCACCATTACACGGTTTCACTGACGTCAATGATTACTATCAGCAATCCAGCGGCCTTGCTTATTTACAACATATCACTAAGCCCACATTAGTGATCCACGCTAAAGATGACCCCTTTATGACCGATGAAGTGATCCCAAACCAAGACCAATTGTCGCCGATGGTTGAATACGAGTTGCATGAGTTTGGTGGGCATGTGGGATTTGTTGAAGGGGGATGGCCTTGGAAACCACGTTTTTATCTCGAGCATCGTATCATCGAGTTTATTCTATCTGCAGGTGACACAATAACCGAGCACGATGTCCCCTCTTCCTCGCTAAGTCATTTATAGGAAATACGCCATGCTTGTGCCTTATGAAGCCCTACTGACACTACCTCAAGAAATACTTCAACGTATGATAAAAGAATATCTGTTTTCGCAACTTGAAGATGGCAGCTTTAGTGATGCTAGCGAGCAGCAATTAATAAGTGCGATGGAACAATGTAAACTAGCGCTGAAAAAAGGCGAATTAGTTGTCGAGTTTAGTGAAGACGACGAGTCTATCGCCATCAGACAACGCGAACATATTTCACGGTCATCTACCCATGAATCGTGATAACTAAATGATAGAACTACGACAAATTGATCATATGCCACCGGTGAATAATTGACCCAAAGGTGATAATTACCGTATAACTAGTGACTTGATTTTCATTCGTCCACAACTTTACGTAGGCAAATAACATGTCAGCAAAACACCCTATTATTGCTGTAACCGGTTCATCTGGTGCTGGCACAACCACAACAACTACCGCTTTTATTCATATTTTTAGACAGCTAGGCATCAATGCTGCATTTGTTGAGGGTGACAGTTTTCATAATTTTACCCGTGCAGAAATGGAAGTGTTAATTCGAAAATCCCAGGCTGAAAATCGTAATCTAAGTTATTTTGGCCCCGAAGCAAACAACTTTAAAAAACTCGAAGAATGCTTTACCAGTTACGGTAACACCGGTAATGGCCAAACACGCAGTTACTTGCATACATTTGACGAAGCGGTTCCGTTCAACCAAATGCCTGGCACATTCACCCAATGGCGTGAGTTACCAGAAAATACCGATATGCTGTATTACGAAGGACTGCATGGTGGTGTGGTGACTGAAGATGCCGATGTGGCTAAACATATTGATCTATTGATTGGTATGGTGCCCATTGTCAATTTAGAGTGGATCCAGAAGATTATCCGCGACACAAATGATAGGGGCCATAGCCGTGAAAAAGTGATGGGCTCGATTGTCCGCAGCATGGATGATTACATCAAACATATGACCCCGCAATTTTCGCGAACCCACATTAATTTTCAACGAGTGCCAACGGTTGATACCTCTAACCCTTTTAGCGCCAAAGACATTCCGAGTCTCGACGAAAGCTTTCTGGTGATCCGTTTCCGTGGCATAAATAATGTTGATTTTCCTTATTATCTTAATATGATCCAAGGCTCATTTATGTCCCGCATTAATACTTTAGTCGTCCCCGGTGGAAAAATGTCATTGGCCATGGAGCTTATTTTGACACCATTGGTTAAAGACTTAATGGATAAACGCATAGAGTTACAAAATCTAAATGATATCAAGCCCGATTAAGCTTGATTTAAGTCATGGTGGCTAGAATAGTTACATCGTGATTTCAAGCGAAATAGCGGCAGTTGATGTGCTTAAAGTGCTAATCCCCCTTTTTGTTCTGTTAGTGCATTAAGCACATTAACGAAACCAAACAACGTCGCGGCTCAAGCACCCACATCAACTATTATCCCTTCAGATAAACAAGTGAATACACTGATTGGTTGATAATAGTAAATGACTCACATTGCTCACTCTGAGCATTACATAAGCGGGATAATTTCTCGATAAGCTTGATTATTTTGGTACTGTTTCAAGCGCAAAATAAACTCATCGCTGCGCGCAATCTCCGGGTAATCCTTCAAGGCATCAATGGCTTTTTTCTGCGTATCAATCGCTGCAGTAAAATCACCGAGTTCTGCATATGCAGCCGCAAGGTTATCCAATACAGTCGGATCATTCTGATCATGCTCAAGTAATTTTAACGACATCGACACCGCACGCGAGCCATCTCGATATTCAGCTTCAGGGCACGTTGCTAATATCCAAGCAATATTGCCCATTGATACAGCATCACCCGCAACACTAAACTGCTCCATTGCTTTACCGCAATTACGCACCACGCCATCGCCACCAGCAGAATAAATAAACCCTAAACGAAAATGAGCCCATTTATCACCTTGCTCAACCATTTGCAGATACCATTTTTCAGCAAGCGCTAAATCACGCGGAAATAATTTACCTTCAAAGGCTAAATCCGCTAATGTTTGTTGTGCTTTTATGTGTTGCTGCAGAGCAGCAAGATTAATCCAATTCAAACCTTGTTGAGTATCTTGAGTAGCAAATCGTCCTGAAAGGTTCATTAAGCCCAATAAAAATTGTGCATCAGCATTGCCCTGTTTAGCTTTAATCTGAATATGAACCAGTTTAGTCGCCGCCTGAGACTGAATGGAGGGCGGGATCACAAACGCTTTTACAGACAAACTTAACCCACTTAATAAAACGACACAGATAACAACCCCGATTTGACTCAGTTTTTTCACGCATACCTCGACAACTATTAATGATGCTGATTAAATAACATTAGCTAAGACATAGTTCTAATACAATAGATAAATGCCATTGGCTGTAACCCAATCGTAGTGATGATGAAGACTAATTCACAAAAAAAGTGGACAGTCATCACAAACGAGATAAATTTAATCTAAAATTTAACAAGTTAATATACACTACCCACACTTCTAAATACGATCTCTATCAAAGTTTTCACCGTTTCAATAGCGTAGAATGCTTAATTAGACATTACTTACTTTCATTTTTAATCAATCGAGGAATATCATATGGCTCTGATTGGTAAGCCAAAACCTGACCCAACATTAGAATGGTTTCTTTCACATTGTCACATTCATAAGTACCCAGCAAAGAGTACTTTAATTCACGCAGGTGAAGAGTCTGACACTTTATATTACATCGTCAAAGGTTCGGTCGCAGTATTGATCAAAGATGACGAAGGTAAAGAAATGATCCTGTCTTATCTTAATCAAGGCGACTTTATCGGTGAGCTTGGGTTGTTTGAAGAACAATCTGAACGTACTGCTTGGGTTCGTGCTAAGCAAGCATGTGAAATTGCAGAAATTTCTTATAAGAAGTTTAAGCAACTCATTCAGGTTAATCCTGAAATTCTCATGAAGCTTTCTGCGCAAATGGCATATCGTTTACACAGCACTAGTCAAAAAGTGGGCGACTTAGCCTTCCTTGATGTGGCTGGCCGTATTGCACAAACATTATTACATCTTGCTAAGCAACCTGATGCAATGACACATCCTGACGGCATGCAGATTAAGATCACCCGCCAAGAGATTGGTCAAATTGTCGGTTGTTCACGCGAAACCGTTGGTCGAATTTTAAAAATGCTTGAAGAACAAAATTTGATTCAAGCACACGGTAAAACAATCGTGGTTTATGGCACTCGCTAAAAACGACGACTAAGGCTAAATGTTTAAGCCTTAATCATTTAGGCTTCAGCTTGATTTAAGCCAAGATACTTAAAGTGGTGTTCATACTCTGAACGCCACTTTTTTTTATTTTGGAGCGACCATGAATAGCTTGTTCTCCACAGTAATGAGCAGCTTAATGGCCATCACCATTAACCAACAAGATATTCCCGCAAAAGAACTCCCTCTGGATCACGACAATGTCCAAAAATTGGTTTCTTCTGGTAATATACGTTCATTAGATGATTACTTAGCCTGGGTATCGCAGTATTGTGATGGCCACTTAATCGACGCGCAGCTTTATCAACACCAAGATAAATTGCGCTATAATCTACAATTTAAGCTAAAACAAGGGCATGTTGTTAATCTGCAGTTAGATGCAGCTAATGGCATGCAAGATTCATTGACTCAATTACCGAGCGAATGTACTAAACATGAAACTGTTACTCGTTGAAGATAACCCATTACTCGTTGCCGAGCTTGAAAAACAACTCAAGCAAGCAGGTTATATTACCGATGTCACAGACAAAGCTATTGAAGCCGATTATTTGATGAAAGAAACCAATTATGACTGTGTCATTTTAGACATAGGCTTACCTGATGGAAATGGTTTGTCATTAGTGACTCAATGGCGTGAACGTGGCATCAATACCCCCGTAATTATGTTGACAGCGCGCAGTCAGTGGCACGAAAAGGTTGAAGGTTTTAATGCGGGTGCTGATGATTACTTAGGTAAGCCCTTTCATACCCAAGAACTGCTCGCTCGCATTCAAGCGTTAATTCATCGCGCTCATGGGCGGATAAACTCATCATCCAAACAATTATGTTATGCCGGCGTCAACCTCGACGAAAATGAACAAAAAGTTACTGTCGATGATCAAGAATATGAACTGACATCTATGGAGTTTAGGTTACTCAAAATCTTTTTGATGTCGCCAAAAAAACTTCTTTCTAAGCAGCAGCTTACAGACAAGCTTTATCAGTTTGATGATGAAAAAGAAAGTAACGTCGTTGAAGTTTACGTGACACATTTACGTAAAAAACTGGGTAAAACAGCTATCGAAACCCGCCGTGGCCAGGGTTATATTTTTCATGGCATTATTGAATGATCTCAATTCGTTTTAAATTAAGTCTATGGCTCAGTGGATTAATCATCATTGCCACCCTCATAGGCTTATTTTTGTTTGAGTCGATGCTGCGAGATGCGTTTCATGACTCAATTATTAACCGCCTAGAAGAAGATTTAGAACATATTATTATCGCCACTCAACTCAATGAAGATGAGTTAGTTATCGACCAAAGCCAATTATCCAGCTTCTATCGACCCGCCTATTCAGGACGTTACTTCCAATTAAATTTGCCCGACCGAACTATTCGCTCTCGGTCCTTGTGGGATGCAGAGTTACACATTGAACCCTTACAAGCGCAACAAAAACGCGTTTGGCAGGCTAAAGGGCCCAAAAATAATGATATGCAGCTCTTATCTATCGGCATAGGCGCGCCAAACAGCCCCAACACCGCAACACTGACTGTCGCCCAAGACCTCAGTATCGGCCGTAGTGTCTTCAGTGAAGTGTTTGGCGCTAAATTGGCAATCAATATTGGCATGTTACTCGCGATGATCGCCGGTATTTTTATTATTTTACGCCAGTCTTTTAAGCCGGTGAATCAAATCCAAGGTGCTCTGGCTAAGCTTCGCGAAGGTGAGATTGCCTCGCTATCCATTTCACAAATTCCAGCGGAGATCCGCCCACTCGCCGAAACCTATAATGAATTATTAGACTACACGGCTAAACAGATTGAACGTAGTCGCAATAACTTAGGTAATTTAAGTCACGGCTTAAAAACCCCACTCGCGGTGATGCAGCAACAAGTTGAAGCTCTCGGACTCAGCCATCCCGATGCCGCGATGGCAATGCAGCAGCAATTGGATTTAGTCCATAAAATGATTGAACGTAAATTGGCTGCGGCACGCATAACAGGGGACATGTTACCCGCGGCACAATTAGCCATTCCAAAAGATTTCGATAGCTTAATCCAAACGCTACATAGAGTGCATCACCAACAATATATACAATGCACCATAGTCAATCCGCAGCAGATAAGTCGTATTCCAATTCATCGCGAAGATGGCATGGAATTATTTGGCAACTTGCTCGACAATGCCTTTAAATGGGCAAACACCCAAGTTAACATCAGTATTGGCTACACAGATTCAGAGGCAATATTACTGCAAGTAGAAGATGATGGTATTGGCGTAGAACCAGCCCAAATGGCCTCACTAACCACCAGAGGATCTCGATTAGATGAAGCCACCATGGGTCATGGATTAGGCTTATCTATCGTTAAAGAGATTTGTGACCAATACGGTTTTGTATTGCAATTTAGTCGCAGTGAAACGTTAAAAGGCCTGAGCGTCAGTATTTTGATTAATCAATAACAATACCCATAAAAAAACCTAATTGATGACTCAATTAGGTTCTTTGTCGATAGATGAACATTACATCGCATTGGTACTTTCAAAAATTTTGTCGGCTGATGCCGCTACAAAACCAGTATAAATCTGACCATTATCCATCGGATAACGGCGGGCGAATTCATAGAAACAACTTGGAATTTCAACATCGCCATCGGTAAACTTCACCACCACTTTATCGGCCATGGTCGAAGACTGTTCTAGCAGCACTTCTGGCGACCCTTTAATTTCACCGCCTGAGCTATTTAATAAAAAGCCAGCCTGTTTTAAGGCTTGGTTTACATCTTCAATACGCTCAAACTCAGGTAAATCATTAATTGAAACCGTAAAATGATTGGCACGATAACCTAATGCCGCAACCCACGCCGCATATTCACTTTCAACGAGTAATGCTTGGTATGTCGCTTTATCTAGATCCCAATGACAGCCAGAATAAATAAAATTATCTGCAGTAGTAGCTGCGACATCCACTTGGCCAACTAAGTCATGAATGGTCTTTTGCAACTCAGGGCTAAACTCTTCAACTAACAGCTCAGAAATAAACACCTTTGGCTGTTTAGGATCCGGATGTTCAAAATGCTTGGCAATCAGCTTTTTCTGCACAAACTGATAATCACCACTGTCGACATAACCAAGAGAAGTGAAATGCTTGGCCAGTACGTTTAAATTCACCTTGGCGATATTAAAGGTCCGCAACGCAATATGGTCATTGATGATGGGAGCACCGTGGCCTAATAGCTGATGAATTTTCGCCGCTGACGGCGTCATCTGAATATAGTCTTGCCATAAGGCAGCAAATAAAGCATTAACGTCAGTATGCATGGTTAAATCCTTCTAAATAAGGCTGGCGATTAACATCGCCAGCACTGATCATGCGATGAATTTATCAGTTAAATTGATAAACCAGGGCTTAAAGTTGCAGGTAAGCTCACCGCGTCAGCTTCCATTGAAGCGACTGGGTAAGCACAGTAATCAGCAGCATAAAATGCACTTGCACGATGGTTACCCGATGCGCCAACACCACCAAACGGTGCTGCACCTGATGCGCCAGTGATCTGCTTATTCCAATTAACAATACCTGCACGAATGCGCGCTAAAAAGTAATCATAATCTTCACGGCTATCCGCTAATAGACCTGCAGATAAACCATAGCGAGTCGCATTGGCTAAATGAATCGCTTGGTCAAAATCGCGATAACGAACGAGTTGCAATAATGGACCAAAATATTCTTCATCAGGTAATTCAGCAATCTGAGTCACATCAATTAAACCTGGAGTGACTAAACCGGTTCCGGCTTCAACTTGCACTAACTCAACTAATGAAACGCCACCTAGTGACTGCAAGGTAGCTTGTGCACCAACCATGCCAAGCGCTGCGGTTTCAGAAATCATCGCCCCCATAAACGGCTGTGGTTGTGCGTTCCAAGGACCGACTTTAATTTGCTTAACCGCTTTGACTAGCGCTGCGATTAACGCATCGCCTTGCGCGCCTTCTTCAACGTATAAACGACGGGCACAAGTACAACGCTGGCCAGACGAAATATAAGCAGACTGAATGATGTCATGAACTGCAGCTTTGGTATCCGTTACGCCTTTAACGATAAGCGGATTATTACCGCCCATCTCCAAGGCTAAGATTTTACCTGGGAGGCCAGCATATTGTTCATGTAAAATATGCCCAGTACGAGAACTGCCGGTAAAGAATAATCCGTCAATTTGTGGATGCGACGCTAACGCTTTACCGGTTTCAACTTCACCTTGCACTAGGTTAATCACACCTTGTGGCAAACCGGCTTTATCCCAACATTTCAGCATTAACTCAGCCACTTTAGGCGTCAATTCAGACGGCTTAAATACCACTGTGTTACCCGCCAATAATGCTGGCACTATGTGACCATTTGGCAAATGCCCGGGGAAGTTATACGGACCAAATACGGCCACAACACCATGAGGCTTGTGGCGTAATACGGCGCGTCCTGCAGGTAAATCATTGGTTTCAGTACCGGTACGTTTGTCGTGAGCTTTCGCTGACAAGGCAATTTTACCAATCATGGCACCCACTTCAGTTGCGGTTTCCCACTGTGGCTTACCCGTTTCTTGGGCTATGGTTTCAGCGATTTCGGCTTTATTAGCTTCTAGTTCTGCGCGGTACGCTTCTACAATGGTCAAGCGGGTTTCATAGCCCAACATAAACCAATCAAACTGCGCCGCGCGAGCGGCATCGACAGCTGCATTCACTTGTGTGGCAGTCGCAGTGTTACCTTGCCAAATGACGTCACCGTTGGCAGGGTTTTTTGAGTTAATATCATGACCTTCGCCAGCTAACCACTGACCTTTAATATATTGTGTCATTTCTTGCTCCTACATTGCTAAAACACGAATTTGCTCGCCTTCGCTAACCATAAGACCGGCGGCGATTTCAGGACTAAGCAGTACATTGTCGTGTTCATCAGAGACCAATAATTTTATCGCTGATGCACGATAATCAGCGAGTGAAGTGTTGGATATAATAAAATGGTGATCGGCATGTAACATTTTGCCGATGTTAACCGTGAGTAAGCGACTTTTCTTTACTGAGCGAATATCACTAATTGAACATTCAACCGTTGGGCCGCCATCAAAAATATCGACGTAATTGCGGAACCTAAATCCTTCAGCTTGCAGTAAACGCAGTGCTGGCTTAGTATTTTTATGGACTTCACCGATCACTTTTTGGGCTTTTTTAGGCAACATACACACGTAAACAGGGTTTCGCGGCATCATTTCGGCCATAAACGCTTTTTTGCCTAAGCCAGATAAATAATCGGCTTCAATAAAGTCGATGCCTAAAAAATGATGCTGTAGCCATTCGTAAAAAGGTGAGTCGCCATGGTCATCACTAACACCGCGCATTTCAGCTATCACAGTTTCACCAAAGCGATGCTGATGTTGGGCTAATAATAAAAAACGTGATCGCGACAACATTCGACCATTGTTACCTTTACGATAACCGTCTTTTAAAAACAAGGTACACAGTTCCGCGGCGCCCGTGTAGTCATGGCATAATGTCAGGGTTTCAACTTCATTACGGACCGATATTTGTTGAGAGTGGTATACCTCAGTACCTAAACGGTAATGATAAAAAGCATCTTCCATGCCGACAGCCGCTTCAATACCACAGGTACCAACAACTTCATTGGTTTTCATGTCTTCAAGCACCATCAAATAACCTTCGTCAAAAGGTTTATCAACATGCTTGATAAAAGATGCCTCTGCCCTAGCAATCTTTGAACGCAGTAACTCTTCGTTAACTGGTAAAGATGTAAAACCGTGGCCTGACTCGACTGCGATACTGTAGAGTGCATCGTAATCACTTGCACGGATAGGACGTATGATTAACATCTTAATCTCCTCATTGCGCCACAAGCAAACAGCGCTGAAATACATTTCGGCGCATATTTACGTTGTCAGCGTACCCAAACAAAAAAGTGCACGCTGGGGGTGCACTTTTTGCTAATTAACCTGCAACCACTTTTGCTACAGCGCGTTCAAAACGCAATAAGCCTTCTGCGATATCAGCTTCTGGGATCACTAATGAAGGAGCAAAACGCACAACGTTTGCACCGGCCATCAAACTCATTAAGCCTTCAGCAACTGAGGCTAACAAAAACTCGCGACTACGACCTTCATATTGCTGATTTAATACCGCACCAATTAACAAGCCTTTACCACGCACTTCACTAAATACGTTGTATTTGGCATTAATTGCCGCTAAACCATCACGAAATAGCTGTTCGCGATGTTTAACTCCGTCCAGTACTTCTTTGGTATTAACCACATTCATTACCGCATTTCCTACAGCACAAGCCAGTGGGTTGCCGCCATAAGTAGAACCATGAGTACCGATTTTTAAGTGAGCGGCAATTTTTGCTGTTGTTAGCATTGCGGCGATAGGGAAGCCACCGCCCAGCGCTTTGGCACTGGTTAAAATATCAGGCACGATATCAGTACCCATGTAAGCAAATAGCTCACCGGTTCGGCCTACGCCCGTTTGTACTTCATCAAAAATCACTAATGCGTCGTGCTTATCGGCTAAACGACGTACCGCTTTTAAGAACTCAGGCTCACCGTCGATAATCCCGCCTTCACCTTGAAGAGGTTCAAGCATGATGGCACAAGTCTTATCAGAAATAACCGCTTCAAGTGCAGCGATATCATTAAAAGGCACGTGAGTAATACTTTGTGGCTTAGGGCCAAAACCGTCAGAATAAGCAGCTTGTCCGCCTACGGTTACCGTAAAGAATGTACGGCCATGGAACGCTTTATCAAATGCGATGATTTGATCTTTATCAGCACTATGGTTGTCTAGTGCATAACGACGAGCCAATTTTAAGGCGGCTTCATTCGCTTCAGCACCTGAGTTAGCAAAATATACCCGCTCAGCAAAAGTGGCATTAACTAACTTTGTGGCTAATTCAAGCGCTGGCTCGTTAGTCATTACGTTTGATAAATGCCATAACTTTTCGCTCTGCTCTTTTAATGCAGACACTAAAGCAGGGTGACAATGACCTAAACAATTTACTGCAATACCACCAGCGAAATCGATGAATTCTTTGCCTTCTTGATCCCACACTCGGCTACCTTTACCGCGTACAGGAATAACCGCGGCAGGCGCATAATTAGGCACCATAACTTCATCAAATTGGGCACGGGTTAGATTCATTTCTACACTCATTGCATTTTATCCTTCAGGTTGTAAACGGCTTCAAAGCCGCTGTTTCCGCTGTTTGCTTTATATTCTGTTAGTTCATTAGCGGAAGTTTGTATTATTTATGCGACATTATTAGCGAAAATGTGATCAAAATACCAGTTCAGTACAATTAACTTGTGCAGGCTTGCTTGGCATTGTGCATAAAGATTTAAAAAACATGCCTAAACAATGCGCTTATTCAGGGGTATGGAGCATAACTAGTCATAAAAAAACTTATTTGACTCGATTTTGTGTGGCTATTCATCAAAAGTGAATAATTACACAGATTTAACATTTCCAACTCTGACAGAGATAGTCGGTTTAAAGTAAATCAAGCTTACGAAAATTTTGCCCTTTAAGCCGAATTAATTCTTGATCTGAAAATTGATAATAATCAAACATAATTCGCTTTTCTTGTGGATCGATTTGTTGTTGCTCTTCTAACAAAAGCACTTTGGCATAACAACTGGCCTTAGCCACTATCGCGGCATCAGCTGACAACTCGGTGAAATGGTAATCGTGATCTAACTCTTTTAATACTAAGGTTATCGGAGAGTCTTCAAATTTAAGTAATGTCAGCAATTGCCAATTTAAACGATGGCTATGTTGTATCACTTGATCTAACACCGCTTGCGCAGGAAAATCAGTTGCCATAATGGCATCGTAAACTTGTTTTTCGCCACTGTGACTGGCCTCTCTGAGCCATGTCCCCCAAGTGTTATCAAACATATGCCCACTTTGGCTGAGTATGATGGAGGTAGAAAATTGATACATTAAGGCACAGCTATAGGCCAAACTCGGCGCTTCATTATGTAACTCAGCTAACGTTTGCGCCGCAATGGCACTTACCATGCTATATCGCCTTAGCTTTCTGGTTATCCACAATAAGTTAGCATTACCTGAAGGTAACCAATGACGTAAGCAAAAATAAGGGATCAGTAAGCGTAAATTCTCAATCCCGATATAGTTAAGCACCAGCTTAATGTCAGTCACTTGCACATCGGTATGTTTGGGCCGTCGGTGACCTGATGCCGGACTGTTAATTAAATTGATTAAATCACGAGATAACCAGCTAATACTTTCAATAATGGGTCGAAGTCGATTAATGTTAAGGTCTGAATGTAATAATAAATCGAGCAGTAAAATTTGGCTTTCGCTAATTCCCGATGCCTCTAATACCATTTGTGGATGCGCTAATTGATGCTCTATCGCATGATTAACCGTATGGGTTAACTGTGCAGACACCTCAAGAAATACATTTTTTTCTTTAGCTTGTTTTTCGAGGCGCACTTTTAATGCTTGACGCTCAATATCAAGCTTATTGGCACTCTGTTCTAACTCAACGCTCAACTCATCAGGCATAGCATTGGCTTTGTGCTTACCCACAATAAGTTGTTTATAGAGCCGGCGCTCAATCTCGATGACTTTTCCGGGCCGAACTCCACCTGCTATTGATATTGCCACTTACATTGCCTTTTACTGTTTTTATCGCTTAATCATAAAAATTATGGCTTCTCAAAGGAAGCCATAATCGATATTTATTTGTTTTTTTGAATCCAGAGCCAATTAGTTAAGTTCTTGATCAAACAATTTATAAATACGACGATACTGGTCTAACCAACTTGAAGCTTGCTTAAATCCATGCGGCTCAACCGGATAGATTGCCATTTCAAACATCGGTTTTTCTAATTCAATCAGACGTTGAACCATGCGCACACTATCTTGAAAAAATACGTTGTCATCTACTACACCACTCATGATCAGTAATGGTTTCTGTAAACCTTGAGCATATTCTATCGGTGAGCTACGCTCATAGGCGATAGGATCAACGTCAGGCGTATTTAAAATATTTGACGTGTATGGCGCATTATAATGGGCCCAGTCTGTTACAGGGCGTAATGCGGCCCCTGCTTGGAATAACTCAGGTTCATTAAACAGCGCCATAAAGGTGAGAAATCCACCGTATGAACCACCATAAGTACCAACACGTTTGCTATCAACGTTAGCATTTTTCGCCAGCCAAGCCACACCGTCTATCAAATCTTCAACTTCAGGATGACCCATATTACGATAAATTGACGTACGCCAGTCACGTCCATAACCTTTTGAACCGCGATAATCCATGTCCATCACCACATAGCCTTGTTGGGTAAGTAAGTTATTGAACATAAATTCACGGAAGTAGCCTGAAAAACCATAATGGGCATTTTGTAAATAACCGGCTCCATGGTTAAACACCACGGCTGGATATTTATCAGCTTGTTGAGGATCATAATCTTGTGGCAAATAAACCCGGGCGTAAATTTGCCCCGCGCCATGGCTTGAAGGTACTGTGACTATTTGCGGTGCTTGCCAAGGATATTGTGTAAACGCTGTGCTGGTATAATGGGTTAATTGGCTAATTTCGCCACCAATAGATTGAATGTATAGCTCATCAGGGTGCACAGCAGAAGAAGCCGTTAATAACAGTGATTGCCCATCAGGGCTTAAGCTGTAATCCAATGTGCCTAACCACTGAGTCAGTTGTTCTGTTTTGCCGCTGGCAATCTCTACACGGTAAACATTATAGCTACCTGGGTGGTCTTTATTGGCACGATAATAAAGATGTTTTGCATCGGGTGATAAAGTCACATTATCAACCACAAATTGGCCATTAGTTAAGGCTGTTACTTCATTAGAGGCTGTTTTGATATATAGCTGAGAAAAACCAGACTCTTCAGATAAGTAGTACATGCTATCGGTACCGGTTATCCAACCAAATTGATTAAAATTATAATTTACCCAAGCATCATCATGTAATCTGTGTTCGGTTATCAGCTTGCCTTTTTGAAGATCAACACTGGCGATCCAGCGATCTTTGTTGTCAACGGCTTCCAGCATCACTAATAATTTATCGTCAGACTCATGCCACTGAATTGCACTCTGACTCCATTCCCAATCTTGCATTAACTGGACTAAACGTGGTGTTTTTTCGCTTTTATAGCTTTTGCCTTGGGCCTTAGCATTTTCAGTTTTGACACTTGCCAGTACGTCTTGATCAAAACCTGTTAGACCTTCGATGGTAATGTCTTTTTTATTGTGTTCAACAAGATCAAGTAGCACTAAACGTTGTCCAGGAAAGACATCTTCAGCCACTCGAGCACGAGAAGGCACGGGAACGACATAACCCTCTTGGCCCAAATAATTGGGCATAATGTCGTGTTCTGCACGCCAATCATAATTTTTATCAGTCAATGCCAATATCACGTAACGTCCATCAGGTGACAAGCTCATTTCTGAAACCACTTCGGCATCACCTAAATACCAAGGTTTAGCTGAAAAAGTAGGATCGGCTTTAGCCAATGAGTCACGGTATTCATCACGTGTGACACTGTTATCATGTTCCCTGGCAACATAGTTAATTAATCTGTGCTGTTGCTTAGCGATAAAGCTACTGGGTGCTTGCGTCGCTTTAGGTTCGTTTTCCATTTGGATGGCGGCAATTTGTTCCATTAGCTCGCTAGACTGGTGCACCCGAAAAATATTATTACCTTGCCAGAATGCAAGGTCGCCACCCGTTAAAAAACGCACCCCATTAATGGCATCATTTTGACGGGTAATTTGCTTTATTTCACCATTTGATAAGTCTTTTACAAATACGTTACCTTGATAAATATAGGCTTTTTGAGTCTTTGCCTGATCGAATACGCCATTACGTTGATCGGCAAGGTGTAGCTGATTGAGTGCAAGTTTGTTTGCCTCAGACTGTCCAATAGCTTGTTGATAAAAATCACGGACCGGAGATTGATGTGCTTGGCGACTGAAATATACCGATTGACTGTCATCGCTCCAATAAGCTCCTTGAGCAAAGATTCCCATCCAATCTGGATTGGCCATAATTTGATTAAGTGTCAACGGCTGCTGGGCTTTTGGAGGCGGTGCTAATGGTACGGTCAATGCACTTGCGCTGGGGGTTACGATAGCAGAGGTATTGTTAATATCTGTGGCGGCACAGCCACTCATTATGGCCAAAGAAAGTGCACTCAGCGCAATGTTTCGCATAAAGCTTGTCATGATCATCCCTTTTATTATTTTTAAGCGCTATTTATAGCATAATTGCCGCGTGACTTTAGCCCGATTGGTTGCAGAAGTTGTAACAGAATAAGTGATTATCAACCTAAAAATAGACTGTGAATAACACTTTATAGATGTAAAAAGTTATCCAATAGTTCATGACCTTGCTGAGTCAATATAGACTCAGGATGAAACTGAACACTGTAAATACCTAAATCAGCATGGCTCATTGCCATAATTTCACGACCATAAATTGGGTCATCAAACCACGCATCCAGCCTAAAGCCATTGGGAACATGATTAATCAACAATGAATGATAGCGAGTCACCTGCAGCGGAAGTGCTAACTGAAAAAATAATCCCTGTTGATTATGTTCAATCAAGCTGGTTTTACCGTGCATAACACGTTTTGCACGTATAACGTCAACGCCAAACGCTTGGGCGATAGCTTGATGTCCTAAACAGACACCCAGAATGGGAATTTTACCCGCAAAGTGTTTAATCGCCGCAAGTGAAATACCCGCTTCATTTGGAGTACACGGACCGGGAGAAATGATTAAATGAGTCGGTGCTAATGCTTCAATTTGTTCAATGGTGATGTCATCATTTCGCTTAACCAGTATCTGTTGCCCAAGCGCTTGGAAGTACTGTACTAAGTTAAACGTAAAAGAATCATAATTATCAATCATCAACAACATTATGGGTTCCACTTCGTTATAAATTTTTTGTGGCACAACAATTTTAGCTTAAAAAAAACCAGCCTTGCGACTGGTTTTATGTGCTGATAACTAATCGTTACTTCACCACAGTTAAATGGTTTTTACGCTTAGCTTTATCATCTGGATCCGTCGATTTAGGCGATGGTGGCAATGTCGAAGTATCATCAACAGATTTCATTGATGGTGGCACAGATGATAAATCATCATCTTCACCTTCGATCATGTACGCATCTTCCATATCAAACACCGTGCCAGCGCCGTTTTCACGAGCATAAATGGCGACGATAGATGCCATAGGTAAATAGACATTTTGTGGTACACCACCAAAACGTGCATGAAACTCAACAGCATCATTGGACATGTGAAGATTAGACACCGCTCCGGTGGCAATATTCAGGACGATTTGACCGTCTTTGACAAATTGCTGCGGAACTTGCGTACCGTTAACAAATGCATCCACAACTACGTGTGGCGTCAAATGGTTATCCATCAACCACTCATAGTAAGCACGCAACAAATATGGACGATTAGCTGTTATTGGTTTCATTACATGCCCATGCGCATTTCGCGCTCAGCCTCAGTTAACGATGCCTTAAATGATTCACGTTCAAAAATACGGGTCATATAAGCACTGATATCTTTCGATGTACGAGGATCTAAGTGAATACCTAATACTGGTAGACGCCATAATAATGGGCCTAAGTAACAATCAGATAAACCAAACTCTTCGCTCATGAAGTATGGCATTTCAGCAAATACTGGCGCTAGAGCAATCAAGCTTTCAGTTAACTCTTTACGCGCAGCATCAGCTTTTTCACCTTTACGGATACGCTCTACAAGCGCATACCAGTCAGTGTCGATTCTGTGCATCATTAAACGGCTTTGGCCGCGAGATACTGGGTATACAGGCATTAATGGAGGATGTGGAAAACGCTCATCCAAATATTCCATAATAATGCGTGATTCGTACAACACTAGCTCACGATCAACTAAGGTCGGTACTGAGTTGTATGGATTTACTTCAAGTAAATCTTCAGGCATCTCACTTGGGTCTACCTGTAAAACATCAACGGTAACCCCTTTTTCAGCCAATACGATACGTACTTGGTGACTATATAAATCATCGGCACCAGAAAAAAGTGTCATGATAGAGCGCTTGTTGGCAGCAACAGCCATTGATACCCTCCAGAAACTAAAAAAAACAAAACAAACGAGGGGGCTAAGCCCCCCGTTTACAATATGCGGATGGTGTATATTAACCGTTATTGATGGCTAGTGTACATCTTTCCAGTATTCTTTCTTCAACAAATAAGCAATGATGAAGAAAATAAACAGGAATCCAAGTACCCACCAGCCTAAAGCTTCACGCTCTAACTGAACAGGTTCAGCAGAATAGACTAAGAAACCGGTGATATCACGCACCGCTTGGTCGTATTCTTCTGCACTCATTTTGCCACCAGTAGCAGGGTTTAGACCTACTAATTCAACCGTTTCAACACCGTCAATTACTTTCTTTTCATAATGAGGAGTTGCAAGACCTTGCAGGTCTTGTAAAACATGTGGCATACCCACTAATGGGAACACGGTATTGTTGGCACCAAATGGACGAGTCTCATCTGCATAGAAACCTTTTAGGTAAGAATATACCCAATCAGCTCCACGTACACGAGCAACTAACGTTAAATCTGGAGGCGCAGCACCAAACCATTTAGCCGCATCTGCAGTAGGAATTGCGTTTTCCATTAGATCACCGATTTTAGCATTGGTGAACATGTACTTATTACGCATATCATCGTTAGAGATACCTAAGTCAGTGGCAACACGCTCATAGCGTTGGTATTGCGTGCTGTGACATCCAGAGCAGTAATGTTGGAATAAATCCACACCACGCTCTAATGACGCTTTATCATGTAAATCAACGTTAGCGCTTTCTAAATGAACACCATGTCCACTTGCTGCCATTGCGAGAGATGGCAGTAATGTAACTAATGCAATTAATAACTTTTTCATTAGTGTGTCACCCTCGTTGGCACTTCTTTTGTTTTCTCATTTTTACTGTAGAACCATAAGGCTACAAAGAAACCAAAATAAGTGAAAGTGAATACACGTGCCGCTATAGTTAACTCAGGCGTTGCAGGAACGACACCTAAATAACCAAGAATGATGAACGACACAGTAAATTGTGCAATGTTGATTTTGTGAGCCAAACTACGGTAGCGGATAGACTTCACTTTACAACGATCAAGCCAAGGCAGAATAAACAGCACAGCAATCGACAGACCCATAGCAACAACACCGATTAACTTATCAGGAATTGCACGCAAAATGGCATAGAAGGGTGTGAAGTACCAAACAGGCGCTATGTGATCAGGGGTCTTCATTGGATTAGCCGCTTCAAAGTTTGGCTTTTCAAGGAAATAACCACCGCCTTCAGGCATAAAGAACAGCACATAACAGAACACGATCAAGAAACCAGCTACACCCATAATATCTTTTACAGTGTAATAAGGGTGGAATGGAATACCATCAATGGGCCATCCGTTCTCATCTTTGTTCTTTTTAATCTCGACGCCGTCTGGGTTATTCGAACCCACTTCATGTAATGCAATTAGGTGTAAGAACACCAACACAACCAATACAAGTGGTAACGCAATAACATGCAGTGCGAAGAAGCGGTTTAATGTTGCGCCAGAAATAACGTAGTCACCACGGATCCACAATGTTAGGTCATCACCAATAATAGGAATGGCACCAAACAAAGAGATAATGACCTGCGCGCCCCAGTAAGACATTTGTCCCCAAGGCAGTAAGTAACCCATGAATGCTTCAGCCATCAGCACAAGGAAAATCAACATACCAAATAGCCATAAGAGCTCTCTTGGTTTTTGATAAGAACCGTAAATTACCCCACGGAACATGTGCATATAGATCACAAAGAAAAACGCCGATGCACCGGTAGAGTGCATATAACGAAGTAACCAGCCGTAATCAACATCACGCATTATGTATTCAACAGAAGCAAACGCACCTTCTGCTGTAGGTACGTAATTCATGGTTAACCAAATACCTGTCAGTAACTGGTTAACTAATACTAATAATGCTAATGAACCAAAGAAATACCAAAAGTTAAAGTTCTTTGGTGTCGCATACTGACCCACATGACGGTTATAAGTTGCCGTCATTGGGATGCGTGCATCAATCCAATCAATTAAATTCTTAACCATTACGCCGCTCCTGTGTCTACACCGATGATAACGTTAGCATCACCGATATATTTGTGCGGTGGGACCACTAGGTTTAATGGTGCAGGAACACCCTGGAATACCCGACCAGCCATGTCAAATTTAGAACCATGACAAGGACAGAAGAAACCAGATGTCACGCCTTCAACCTGCTCACCGAATGAATCAGGCAGATAAGTTGGCGAACAACCTAAGTGAGTACAAATACCGACTGCAATAAAGAATTCAGGCTTAATAGAACGAGCAGGGTTAGTTGCATATTCTGGTTGCTGTAATTCTAAAGAAGCAGGATCGCGTAATTGACTGTCTAATGTTTTAAGATTATTTAGCACAGCTTCTGTACGACGAACGACCCAAACCGGTTTTCCACGCCATTCGACACGAATTAACTGACCTGGTTCTACTTTACTAATATTTACTTCGACCGGCGCACCTGCAGCTTTCGCCTTGGCACTCGGATTCCATGACTTGATGAAAGGAACCGCTACAGCGACAGCACCAGCACCACCTACTACGGCGGTTGCGGCTGTCAGGAATCTGCGACGTCCGGTATCGACTGGCGCATTGCTCATCCACTTATCTCCCAGAGGGTGTTGGAATTTTTATATTTCAATACTTTAGCGACCAAAAAGGTAAAACGCTAAAATCATAGTTTGAGGCGGTGCTCATTATAGCGAAAAATTAGAACCAGATCATAGTGAAAACATACATCTATGTTGAGGATATTAACATTTTTTTCAAAAGCGCATATAAATCAACCGTCCCGCAACAATTAGCAGCAACTTAATTAGTAAAAAAAAACCGCGTTAACACTTAGTTAAATCAGCAATTTATCGACATTAGACAGTAAAAAACGTCTCAAAGCTTCACTATTGTCATTTACCAAAGTTTTTTGCAAAACTAAATTCAAATTACAGACATAAAAAAGCTCGGTAAAAACCGAGCTTTTTTTTAGGCTAAAAAAATATCAACGCTATTTTCCGCTAGATGATTTCATGTATTTGAAGAAATCGCCTTCAGGTTCTAACACCATAATGTCATTTTTGCCGGAAAAACTTTCTTTGTAGGCTTCTAAGCTACGTAAAAAGCTATAAAACTCAGGATCTTTACCGTAAGTATCAGCATAGATTTTTGCCGATAATGCATCACCTTCACCACGAACGGTCAAGGCGTTACGCTCAGCTTCAGCAATCTTAACCGTGACATTCGCATCAACAGTCGCGCGAATAATCTCAGCTTGCTCTTTACCTTCTGCACGGTGCTCTTTCGCCACAGCTTGGCGTTCGGCGCGCATACGTTGATAAATACTGATACTGACATTAGCAGGTAAATTAATTTGCTTAACACGTACATCAACCACTTCAATGCCAAGACTCTGAGCACTTTCAGAAGCATTTTCTAATGCATCGTTTTGCAATTCATCGCGTTTACCTGACACAATTTCCTTGATCGTCCGGCGACCAAATTCAGTGCGCAAATCGTTACTGATTTTGGCTTGTAATAAGCTTTCTGCATTGGCTTTAACACCGCCATTGGTAGAAAGATAATACGTTTTAAAATCACGAATACGCCACTTAACATAGGAGTCGACCATTAAGTCTTTCTTTTCAGAAGTAACAAAACGATCCGCTGCACCGTCCAATGTCTGGATACGAGCATCCATATAGCGCACTTTATCCACTACGGGTAATTTAAAGTGAAGGCCTGGAGCAAATACCTTTGTGACGTCTTCATCTTTAAGGACTTTACCAAAGCGGGCTACAATTGCGCGTTCGCCTTCGTTTACCACCATCATAGATGAAAAACCAACCCCTAAAATGACCACAAGAATGATCAGAGCTAATCTACCCATTGTTAGTTCCTCCCTTGGCGAAGACGATCTTCGCGGCTGAGACGACCATCAGACGACATGCTCGTAATAGGCGTATTGACACCATCACCTGATCCCGAATTAATGTGACGCTCCGTCTCAGGTTGTACTTGATTGCGCGGATTCTTAGAAGAATCCATCAGTTTATCCAAAGGTAAATACATTAAATTACCGCTATTCTTCGTGTCAATGAGTACTTTATTAGTATCAGCCAGCACGGATTGCATCGCATTAATGTATAAACGATTACGGGTCACATCAGGCGCAGCTTTATACTCAGGTAATAACTTCTCAAATCGAGCGACTTTACCTTGAGCTTCAAGAACTTCACGCTGTTTATAAGCACTAGCTTGCTGTGTCATTCGTTCTACTTGGCCACGCGCTTTAGGTTCAATTTCACGCGCATAGGCTTCAGCTTCGCGAATAAAGCGTTGTTGATCTTCCTGAGCTGAAATAGCATCATCAAATGCATCTTTCACTTCTTCTGGAGGACGAGCGGGTAAAAAGTTAACGTCACGAACTTTTAAGCCTAGTTTATACGGCTCAATAATACGCTCTAACTCTGTCCAAGTATCACGACGAATACCATCACGTCCAGTGGTTAAAATGTCATCCATACGATTATGGCCAATGACATAACGCAACGCACTATCGGTCGCTTCACTTAAACTCGAATTGGCATCAACAGCACTGAATAAATATGAATAAGCATCTGATACGCTATATTGAATCACGAGTTCAACATTCACGACGTTTTCATCAGATGTCAGCATTCTGCCAGATGCTGGAATCGAACGGACCGTTTCCACGTCGACGGTAATCACTTCATCAATAAAAGTGGCTTTCCAATGTAAACCGGAACTCACTTCACCGATGTGATCACCAAAACGAAGTAACACACCACGCTCAGCTTCTTTAACCGTGTATAAACCCGACAATGCCCAAATAATTAAGGCAATAACGACAAATACAATCAATAAAGATGAATTAAATGGTAGACCTGAGGCGCTATTGCCCCCCTTGCCACCAAAACGTTTTGATAGGTTACGAAAGACTTCGTCAAGATCCGGTGGCCCTTTATCGTTACCACCTTTATTTCCCCAAGGGTCTTTGTTCCCCTTGTTACCGGGCTCATTCCAAGCCATTTAGCACTCCATAATTGGATGAAATAAATGAGATTAACAAGAGGTGTCTACTTCTGAAGATTCAAAAATAAATGCCTCTAATTCCCCCTGACTCTGTTTAGCTAATCGGCGCCAATCGGCCTCCGATAAACGAACAGACAAAATACAGTTCCCCAGATCGTCATACTCTTTCTGCTGTATTGCATCTAGCCGATAAAACTGGCCAAGATAATGTCCTGCTGATGCAGGTATTTTCAATGTAAGCTCGCAAATAACTTGACCGATTAATTCGGTTATAGCTTTAAGCAGCAAATCAAATCCAATGCGTTTTTGCGCAGAGACCCAAACCCTCTCAGGTTTACCGTCTTCACCGTAATCGATACGGGGCGCGAAATTTTCAAGTAAATCAATCTTGTTACATACTACTAATTGAGGAATCTCATCTGCATCAATTTCTTCCAATACATTTTGTACTTGGTCAAAATTTTCAGCCATATTTTCATCTGCACAATCAACGACATGTAAAAGAATTTCTGCTTGTCGAGTTTCTTGTAATGTGGCCTTAAATGCCGCAACAAGGTCATGAGGTAAATGACGAATAAACCCAACAGTATCCGCTAAAATTACCGCACCATCAGGTAATGATAACTTACGTAGCGTCGGATCCAATGTTGCAAATAACTGATCGGCAGCATAAACGTCCGATGACGTTAACGCATTAAATAATGTCGATTTACCCGCGTTGGTATAGCCCACTAAAGAAACGGTCGCTAAGTCACTGCGCTTACGAGCTCGGCGGCTTTGCTCACGTTGTTTATCCACTTTATCAAGGCGACGATTGATATTCTTGATCCGGCCTCGTAATAAACGTCGGTCTGTTTCAAGCTGAGTTTCACCCGGCCCTCGCATCCCGATACCACCTTTTTGTCGCTCTAAATGAGTCCAACCTCGAATTAAGCGTGTCGACATGTGGCGCAATTGCGCTAGCTCCACTTGCAACTTACCTTCATGAGTTCTTGCTCGTTGAGCAAAAATATCAAGAATAAGTGTCGTTCGGTCTAATACTCGACACTGACATACCAATTCAAGATTACGTTCTTGAGCAGGGCTCAATGCATGATTAAAAATAACTACATTGGCCTCAGTAGCAGCGACCATAGCAGCCAGTTCTTCAGCTTTACCGGTACCAATAAAAAACTTACGATCCGGCGAACGTCTGCTGCCAGTAATCACCCCAATAGAGCGAGCACCAGCAGATTCAACTAACAACTGTAACTCAATAAGATCTTCTCGACGCTCTTCATCAGAAAAGTCTATATGAACCAATACAGCTGTTTCACCCGCTTCATAACGATCAAACAAAAATTATATTCCTTTTCAATTATTCAACATCACTTTCTTCACCATTGGCAGTACCTTGGTGAGCAGAAACGTTAAATGGGCGTGCTGGTACGACTGTTGAAATAGCGTGTTTGTAAACCATTTGGCTTACCGTATTTTTCAACAAGATAACAAATTGATCAAACGACTCAACTTGGCCTTGTAATTTGATACCATTCACTAAATAGATAGAGACGGGTACACGCTCTCGACGCAATGCGTTCAAAAATGGGTCTTGTAAAGATTGCCCCTTAGCCATTTCAATTTCCTTTTTTTATTTTATAAATATGTTGAATTAAGTTTTATTGTTTAGTTTTAGTATTATACAGCAACGCCAAATTAGCTAGTTGCTTTGTTGCATAAGCGTAACTAAATTTCCTTCTGCACCACTTTCAAGCCACTGTAAATCGGGCCAACTCCTCAACCATGTTAATTGACGTTTGGCCAATTGCCTAGTGGCTGCAGTAGCTTTTTCGACCATTGTCGTATGATCAAATTCATTATCTAGGTACTGCCAGCACTGTCTGTAACCAACACAACGCATAGACGGTAGCTCTAAATGCAAATCGTTACGCGCTTTTAAACGCGCAACTTCTTCGATAAAACCTTGTTCTAACATCATATTAAAGCGTTTAGCGATTAATTGATGTAAAATTTTTCTGTCGGTTGGTGCAATAGCAAATTGCACTACATTATACGGCAAAGCGGCTGACTTCGTTTGAGTCAATTCAGTCATTGTTTTACCACTGATCCGATATACCTCTAGTGCTCGCGACAATCGTTGTGGATCGTTAGGATGAATTCTTTCTCCCGCGACGGGATCAATGTCACACAACTCTTGATGCAGCGCGTCCCAACCTTGGGTTTGAGCTTGAGCTAATATTTGCTGCCTAATGCCGTTATCAGCAGCGGGTAAAGGTGACAAACCTTCTAACAATGCCTTAAAGTACATCATGGTACCACCCACGAGTAAAGGCGTCTTACCTCGGCTAACAATGTCTTCTATAGCCAATAAAGCATCACGGCGAAAATCTGCCGCTGAATAACTTTCGCTTGGATCAAGAATATCAATTAATTTATGCGGCGCTAATTGCAGTTCTTGCAAACTCGGTTTAGCAGACCCTATATCCATGTCACGATAAATCAATGCTGAATCGACTGAGATAATCTCACAATTATGTTGCGTCGCCATTTCAATGGCTAGTGCCGTTTTGCCTGAGGCGGTAGGCCCCATTAAAAAAATCACTTTTGGCTTATCGACACTGTTCACGTTAATAATCTTTCATCCAATTGTGCCAAGGCAATATGTGTTCTTGGTCATAACAAATTTGTTTAGTTTCTTCGTCAAGTGAACAAAATCGCTGCCATAAGGCTGGCGCGGGCTCAAATTGCGATAAACTTTGTTGTGCAAGCCAACTCACAATAGCACTGTCTTTCGGTTGTTCTAATTGTATCCATTGTAGTAACTCAGGGATCACAATAGCAAGTTGGCTTTCCCTCAAATATGGGGGCACTTTTTTAATTATCAACTGCTGGAAGCGAATTGTTAATTCAATACCCATTTGGCGCAGTAACAGATCACGTATCACTAATGTTTCTGTCCAATCCAAATCTGCTGCAATAGACACTGGCATTAATAATGGCTGAGACACTAAACCATTAACAAACTTGGCTGCAACCTCTTCCTTTCTCACTGTCAACAACACCTGTTTTATTGGCAGTAATGACAGCTTATCATCTTTACAAATAACCCAATGCTCACCCGCTAATATGGGCGGCATTGCAACTTGAGTCGTCACTTCATTAACATATGATACTGGGGTATTCATCGGGGTATGCAGCAAATGTCCATAATTGGCAATGGCCGTCTTATTGACCCCTGAGGAAGATGCAATGGTGGGCTTTTTATCATAACTAGGCTTAATTGCAGCTGAATAGCCACCAGATAAGTCATTATTCTTTCCCGGAACATGCATCGAACCGAATGGGCTAACACTGTTAATCGCCTTGTCAGGCTCATGATTAAGTGTAAAGGCGTCTTCAGTGGTGTCGACGATATTGGCATTATGCAACAAGGTTGACTCTGTGTGCATCGGTGCGACATTATCATGGTGATGTAATTCAACATCAGGCAAAGACAATACAGGCATTTGCACTAACGCTGACTGTACCGTTTGTAGAATAAAGTCATGTACATAACGAGATTGATGAAAACGCACTTCGTGCTTGGCTGGGTGTACATTCACATCAACTTGGTGTGGATCAAGCGATAACATCAGCACATATCCCGGCTGATGCTCAATGCCATATTCAGCAAAAGCTTGTTTTACGGCATGATTAACCAGACGATCTCTGATTAATCGTCCATTGACATAAAAAAAGCTGGTATCTGTGATGACACTGTCATGTGGTGATTGTAAATAACCACTTAATAATAAACCATCATGTTCACACTCAATGCTCAACGCCTGTTCTGCAAAGGCTTTCCCACAAATTTGAGCTAATCGTTGCTGGGTCTGGATCTCGGTATTGGCAGGTCGATACTGGCGAACTAATTTACCATTATGTGTCAAGGTAAAGTGAATATCGTTGCGAACAATCGCAATCCGTTTTAACCACTCATCAATATGGGTAAATTCCGTTTTGTCGCTTTTTAAAAAACGACGTCTTGCGGGAGTATTAAAAAATAAATCCACCACTTCAATCGTTGAGCCTTGCGGATGTGCGGCAGGCGTGACCTTAACGTCCATTTGCGAGCCTTCAGCAAAGGCCTGCCAAGCTTCAGATTGTTGAGCGGTTTTTGAGGTTAAAGTTAACCGAGACACTGAGCTAATGCTGGCCAAAGCTTCACCACGAAAACCAAAGCTTAAAATAGCTTCTAGGTCATCTAGTGTATGTACTTTTGAGGTAGCATGACGCGATAGAGCCAAGGCTAACTCATCTTTAGGGATGCCCGCACCGTTGTCGCGAATACGAATAAGCTTGCTTCCCCCTTTGTCGATATCTATATCAACTCTAGTGGCACCAGCATCAAGACTATTTTCAACCAGTTCTTTGACCACCGAAGCCGGACGTTCAACTACTTCACCGGCTGCGATTTGGTTTGCAAGTTGAGGAGGTAGCAGTTGAATGACCATATTATGTCCTAGGGATCACAAGTGTTTGTCCAATACGAACAACGTCTGATTTAAGATTATTCACACTTTTTAGACTACTGATCGACACACTGTAACGCTGGGCGATAATGGATAGAGACTCACCACGTTTAACACTGTGTTTCATATTTAATGTTTTAGCCAATAAAGTATCGGCTGGCGGATTACTCTGAAAATAACGTAACACGCCTTTGTAAATAGCATTTGCAAGCTTTTGTTGATGATTTCCATTAGACAATAACCGCTCTTCACCTGGGTTAGAGATAAAGCCGGTTTCAACTAAAAGAGATGGAATATCAGGAGACTTAAGCACTGCAAAGCTTGCTGATTCAGGCTTTCTTTTGTGTAAGTGGGTAATAGAACCTAAATCGCTAAGAATATCACCCGCGATAGAATGACTTATCGCCATCGAACTGTTCATCGACATATCAAGTAAAGTCATGGCTAAATATTGTTCACTATCGGTGTTTTGAATGATTTCACCAGCACCGCCTAACAACTCTGAGTGTTTCTCTTTTTGCTCTAACCATCGACCAATTTCACTATTGGCTCGGCGCATTGACAAGATCCAAACGGAAGCACCGTTAGGTTGTGGTGAAGTAAAGGCATCGGCGTGGATAGATATCAGTAAATCCGCTTTATTATTGCGCGCTATTTCAGAGCGTTTATTCAAATTAACAAAATAATCGCCACTGCGTGTCATTACAGCGCGCATACCTGACGTTGAATCCACTTTACGCGCTAGGCGCTTAGCAATTTCAAGTACCACACGCTTTTCATGCATACCAGAAGGCCCAATTGAGCCAGGGTCTTCCCCTCCGTGACCAGCATCAATGGCAACAATAATGTCTCGAGCTGACTGATTAGAAGATCGACTAACCGTTTGCACTGCTGACGACCCACCATCGGAGTCCTCTAAGTCTACCACTAGACGGTTTCCGTAAGGTGCTGTTGGCGGCAAAGTAAATAAACTTGATTTTACCGGTTTCGATAAGTCCATAACAAGACGCAATATGCCTTTTTTAGGCGGAGAACTAAAACGGATTTTTTTAATAATTTTACTGTTGTTGGCTATTTTATCTAAATTAATTTTAGCGCCAGTATCTTGAATATCGACCACCAAACGATGAGGGCCGGTTAAGGTAAAACTGTCATATTTGGGCGCTTGAGTTAAATCAAACACCACTCGCGTCGATTCTGGAGCAGCCCAAATACGCACGCTATCAAGTTGATTGGCCGCCCAAACCACGTTAGGCACCAAAAACAACAGCATGTAAAGTACAATGGTAAAAAACGTATTTTTTAAAGTCATTATTATTTGATTTTATTTGATTTTATTTAAAATTGCCTGTCCTGCTGGGGATAAGGCTTGTAATTCAATTTGTCTTTGAGATTCTTTATAACGCAAATGCACTTGGATGTCAGCCCCAGGGAGTAATCCATGACCATTATCAGGCCATTCAACTAGACAGACGCTTCGATCGGTAAAATAATCACGGATACCCATATATTCAAGTTCCTCTGGGTCGGCTAATCGATATAGGTCAAAATGAAACACATCCATATCGTTAAATTCATAGGGTTCTACCAGAGTATAAGTCGGACTTTTTACCGCGCCTTGATGACCCAAACTTTGGATAATGCCTCGACTAAACGTCGTTTTACCAGCGCCTAAGTCCCCAGTGAGATAAATCGTTAAAGGAGGTACAATCCACTGAGCAATTTGTTGCCCAAGCATAACTGTAGCTTGTTCATTTTCAAGGATTTTAACCAGAGATGCCATGTTTTAGGTCTATATCTATTAAAAAGAGTTATAAGAATGCTAAATATACCAGAAGTTACCGGGGAACTCCCATTGTTATGCGGTTATTTTTTGTTAATAAAAAAAGCCAGCTACTGGGAATAGCTGGCAAATTAACACTTCAGGAAGTTATATCAAAGTTTCAATGCGTCGTTTAAATGTCATCCATACGAATTGTGCTGTGAACTAAACGTTTTTGTTGAGTTTGTGCCACTCGCACTAAGTCCATTAATGTATTTCTAATTTCATCGGTTGGGCTACTAATAGCTGTTTTTTCAAGTAACGCGATTAAGCGATTTTCTAGATCTAGATGCAACTCAAGCACTTCGTCTTCTTTCATATTGGCAGGGAGTGAAGTTTCAATGCAACGCTTGCTAAAATCTTCAAAGGTAATGTCTTTATACCAAGTATTTAATATTCTTGAGGGTGCATCGTCAATATAACGCTCTAAAGTCTCGTATATGTGCCTCTGATGTTGCTGGAAATACGTCAGCATCATTTTAACTCTGGAAGAATCAGCATTATTATCTAAACGCTTATATAATTTTTCCATATCGAGATGGCAATTAGCAACATAATCAAGTAGCTCACTTAGTTGTTGGATCCGCATAACACTCACCTCGTTTAACGCCCTAGCATCTTAGGAAATTTATCTTAAGTTGATTATCAAAGATAATCACTGTAAATGATTTGAACAATGTCATGTTTTACTTCACAAGTAGACCATTACTTTAGAGATCCATAAAGAAGTGAGTGCTAGATCACTTCTTTGTTGATTAGAAATCAATTTGCCTTAACAACGCTTGAAAATGAACCGAGTTAAGCAGGTATTGTTAAAAATGAATTGAGTGTCAATGCATAACGAGTGAAGTGGTGAAGACGATAAAGTTGTTTTATGAATGAGTGTTAAACGACCTTCCCGTCATAAACAATGGTTCGAACTGATGACGCTGTTATGACTTCTCGCTTGGCAAACCAAGAGGTATCGCATTTTCTAAACGCGCAACTGAGCTAATTTAGATAAAATTTAGGGAATGTTTACAAGGATTTTTAACTAGGAAAGTGATTTGGAGCGACATATCAGGTTCGAACTGATGACCTATACCTTGGCAAGGTATCGCTCTACCAACTGAGCTAATGTC
>NZ_JBEOPI010000013.1:0-116039 GCF_040309905.1 Shewanella sp. CAL98-MNA-CIBAN-0140 | reverse complement strand
AACCTTCACAATCTTGCTTGAGCACATCTCGAAAGTACATTATGTTATTGTTTTATAATGGCTGGCCTGATTTTTTTATGGGTTGGATCATAGTGGCTAAAAATCACTATTATTGAAGGAAATTGGTTCATTTTTCAATCTACGGCCATAAACTTATAACATATCGGCCTTCTAGCAACGAACCTTCACAATCTTGCTTGAGCACATCTCGAAAGTACATTATGTTATTGTTTTATAATGGCTGGCCTGATTTTTTTGTTATGGAAAAAGTTTATTAAAGAATTAACTGAAAACACGTCTAAAATCGTTGAGGTAAAAGCAATATGAGTATTAATTTAATTCCGAGCCTTGAGTTTTCTAATAGATTTTATGAATCAGACTCAGTTATATATATTCATACCAATCAACATTGTGGCATCATTAATTATGTCGATGAATATAAAATAATAAAATACGACATTGGTGCTTATTTTATCAATGTGCTTGATGATGTGCCGGTCATTTACTTTGGTACTGATCATCAAAGTTATAACAAGAGTTATCACTTAAATCATCAATTTAAATTGGTTGAGAAACCAGAGTTACTGGCAAGAGAATCAGAAGGTTTTAATATAATTATTTCCAACGATTTTGATATAACCCTGATAGAGAATGATGATTACGATATCTATTGGCAAGTAATAAACAAGAAGACACAAGAAGAGCGCATCTTTAACTATGATGGTTATGCCGTTAAGCATAATGGGCGGCTTTATGTAAAAGAGTCTCGTCAAATTATCGCGCTTTCAGATGACCTGTCTGAGCGCTGGACAATAAAGTGTGATGACTCTCAAGCTACAGGTTTTCAGCGCAGTCGTTTTTTTGCTGATAATTATTTAATTTATGTGTCTTTTCGCGAAGAGCCTAGTAGCCTTCAACCCTGGGCAGGCGATACCGTTAATCTGGTGTGCTTAGACAGCGGCAATACCCTATGGACACATACTTTTGATAACCCAGTGATGAGTGTGATGCATCACGAAAATTCAATCATTGTGGGTACTGACCTTCATGGTTTTATCTTAGATGCCGCCAGCGGCGCTATCACGCTGCAGTTTGCTAGCCCCTATAACATTATGGATATGGAGACGGTTTTTAGCGAAACAGGTGGTTTTTTAGGTCAACCCCGCAGTGAAAGCCGCTTATGGACCGACGGTCATTATCTGTATTTTACCGGTAATGGCGGTAATCAACTGCACATCTACCAAATGGATGGTAGGTTATTTAGCGGGCCACACCAGCTTAAAAAAGGCTATCAATTTCGCGCTGCTACGGGATGCTTTCATCTTAATGGAAAAAGTTACATCTCCATTTTTAGTGATGACCAAGCGTTTCATTTAGTTGATTCAGGGGTAATGGTCATTGACCCTAAGACACTCACAAGCGACTGTACCATTGAGATAGAAAAAGGCCCCGAGCGCGAAGTCCTCCACCATGTGATTGATAAAAAGGCAGAGTATTATCAGTTAGTGATACACGCCGATGAGCATTCAAACAACAGGGTGGATGATTTAATTCGCTTTGCCGAAATTGACACCAAACGTATTGCCGCCCGCTATGGCTCACAAATTTGGACCAATAAAGAAAAAAACAGAAAATTTAATGGGCAAATTCAGTTAACCATTCATGGGTCTACTGCCATGAAGTTAGCATGTGAGCCAATGCTCGATATGTTAGTGGACCGAGTATCCCATTGGGCGAAAGCGTCGAGCACCGCATCGGGTAATCGTAAAGCGCATATTAAGGTCAGTTGGGAATGGATTGTCAGCCCCAGCGATTAAGCATGTGCCATAAGCGTTATTGAAGAGAGATAAGCGGAAACGTAACGCGTTAGTGCCTATTTTATAGCAATATTAAGGAAAATAGATGTCAAAGTTAAGCAGTCAGGATGTTGTGGCATGGGCTAATAAATATCAATTAGCATTGGATGACGAAAATGTAACAGAAGGAGCGTTTGATGACTCATTTGAGCTTAATGATTTTCTGGTGTTTGCTTTAGCGCCTGCGGGCACTATGGCCCTTGGTGAACAAGGTTGCCCACCAAGTGACTACCTTGCAGATGTTATCGATGATTACTTATCCTTGATTAGTGACAAAGACATCACCCTTGTCAGTGTAGAGTCTGACGATGAATGGCAAACCGCCACCGCTGTTTTTGATGACTCAGGTGAGCAAATAACGCTGGTTATTAACGATATATACGCTTCAGACTGGGTGCCCAGTGATGTAGGCGATAAAATGTTAGCCTTGTCAGCGCAGCGTTGCCCGCAAAGGCTGTATACCATTTATGGTGAAGATGCCTTTACCGTGCTTTATATTCCACAAGATGCGGTGGAAGAAATAGAAACAATGCTTAAGCAGTTACCTCTACCTGAATGGATGGAAGACTAGGTTACTTTTTAAGGAGATTGCTGCACGCGGTTCGGCTGTCAGCTATCAGCTTTAACTACCATTAACCTGAAAGCGTGGACGTTACCCGTTTTGATAAAGATGTCGAATCTTTTATCAAGTATTCATAGATGGCATCTTTAGCATTGCATTTTTTACATGACAAAAAAGATATTCAGCGTGTCGCCGATCTCGACAATATCCCAGCGCTTGAGGAGTAAAATAAGATGGCAAAATTAGCATTAGCAAAAGAAGTGTGGTTAAGCAAGGATGCTGCTTGGCTCAAACAGCGTGAATTGGATTGGGGTAACATTTAATTAGGATTAGTACTTCAAAAACGAGCGGCATATTTAGATAATCACATACTAATTGATAATTGTTTTGCTATTTCGATAGGGTAAAATTAGAAAGCTTCATCCACATTAAGGTTGATTTTTTACCTAACCATTAACACCATTAAAGATGAAACTATAAACACTAAACAAAAATAGTGTCTTAAAAGGAGTTTTTTACTATGAGCATGACTAGAGCTGAAGTCAAAATTACGGTTGCTAAATTAATTGAAGCGTCATATTCGAAAGATAAAGGTTTAACAACAAAAATAATGGCTGAAAAAGGAAGTTTTAAGCTTACTGTTGATCAGAGTGGAACGGCTACCTTAAGCGGAAATGCTGGTGTATTAACATTCAGCGGGACACCAACTCTTGAGAAAATAGGTATTAAGGTCAAGCGTATTAGTATTAGCTTTGAAAATAAAGGTGAAATGAATATTGGATATAGTGCAACAGTAAACTTAGCAGTCATAAGTTTAACTGTTAATGGTGATTTTGATTTAGAAGAACTTATCACTTCATGTTCAGGTTTATTATGCTCAGCAGCGAGAGCTCTTAAAGGTCGAAATAGGGCTTATGAAGCTGAATTAGAAAGCATAATGGGAAGATAATATGAGATCAATTACTTTGTTTTTGCTATTGTTTTTTTCTGCATGTGCAGTAAAAATGAATAATGGACTATTATATTCAAGCTATTATCGATACGATCAATCTGTGAGTGTTGATAACCTACACAAGTTGCAATCTGATTTTTTTAGTTCAAATTTAATAAAAAATTTGAACGTAGATGAGTCTGAAATAACTGAACAATTACTCTTTAAAAAGTACATGTTTAAGCAGAAATCACACTTTGAAAAAATAAATGAGAAAGTCGGGTGCTTATCTATTAATGGATTCGATAATGAGAACATGCCAATATCCTTCAATATAAAATATGTTGCTGAAAATGAGCACTGGCTTATAGAGGAAATTGGAGTTTTATTTGTAAATTCGATTGCTGATTTTACTGATTCAGCTAAATGTCCCAGTGAATATCAAAATTGAATTTAACGTCAGAATATTTGACTGATAATCTGAACTCAACATGGCCACCAATCCAAAATTGGCGCAAGATATTATTGATGCAATTAATGATCCTGATATGTCTATAGAATTAAGAGATAGAGTGGCTAAATAAGAGTCAGTAAATATATGACTAAATAAATAGTAGCGAGTATGGCTTCCAACTCCCAGAGCTAACCGATTTTTGGCAACTAGCATCGCAGGATAGCGATCTAGCTTGGTTGGATTTTATCATGAATGATGAGGTGCTTCTTGACGATCCTGAAAATCAAAGAGCAGAGCTCTCTGTGTGGTTTGATAGTTTTATCTGCCCGCTGCCTAGCAGTGCTAAAGATGTGTTTGCCATTATTGGGCAGCGTTTAACAAGCTTGGGTTTTAGTGACACGCCTTACCATGCAGAGCAAGTACAAAGGGTGAGTTTAACCCCCATGTTAACAATCGACTTTATGGCTGAAATGGGCTTTAATATTGATGAGCCGGTGTATGCCTACCAATATGACTTGCTCTGTAGCGCCGATTTTGTGGGTACCGACCAGTGCCAATTACAGTATAAGGTGTTGTTAATCGATACCGCCAAGCCAGAGCCTTATGTGCTTTTGGTGGAGTCCCTTCCATACGAAATAGGATGTCGAAAAACCAGCGGGTATTACGCAATAAACGCTATTTATTGGATGCCTTACGCGAAGAAGACGGCTTGCCTTTTTATCGGCATTATAATTTCGCCCAAGATCCTGTTTGGCCTAAAACCATTCCGCCAGCAGCAAAGCATTACCCTGACTACCACACATTGATGGCGATACCTTTCAAGGATGCAACTTACCTCCCTTTTAAACAAGGTCGGTTTGGTTTACTACTAGGAATGGATGAGTTTGCCCAGGTTGAGGGTCAGTCTTATACAGACTGGTTGAGTGGAAAAGACTAATCGATATTTAGGATTAATCATCAGCGGCTTTCGGGCCGCTTTTTTTATGCTTTGCATTAGTGAACATAACATCACGCAGTTGTGAAAGGGGACGGGTTAAATTCAGCGTATTAAGTGCGCTTGATGTTACAAAATCTCATTCACAGAAAAACCTATAAACGTAGAATGATTGGCTAGTTTATGCTGTCAAAGTGAGGAGTAAAGCCTGATATGGCCTTGCTATCAACAGCTTTAATCCCTATGATCAGCACGTTTTTAAATTGATTGTTATATTAGATAGAGAGCCCCCATGTTGACTTATCCGTTGTCAGGCAGTTCATCAGAGTTGGTATTAAATGTACTAACCATGGTGTTAACCCGAGGAAAACCATTAGATAGAGCCTATTCAGAGCATTTTTCTGGTTTAACCCTTAACCCATCAGAGCAAGCACGGATCACGCAAGTCACTGGCGATATTTTACGTCGCTTAAACTTATATTGTTTTCTGGTTGATATTAAACCGGAAGAGTTTGATCGTTTAGGATCTAAATTACTCAATGGTTGGCATGTTTTTCATGGCTTAGATTTACCTAAAATGCAGTATTCATTGCAAATTGAGCAGGCGGCATTTAGTGCTAATCTTGAACAAGCAAAAACAGACCCTGTGCTATGGGATGGCTGTCCAGAATGGTTAGAAATCATAGGTCAAGCACAGTTAGGTGATAAATGGCCCGCTGAACGTGCAGCACTAGCAGAGCAGCCAAAGCGTTATTTACGCGTGAATGAACTGAAATGTAATCGCGAATCCCTTATTGAAAGACTTAAAAAAGAAGGCGTAACTGCCGTAGTGGTAAGTGATGTTGCTTCTGCTATTGAGGTTACATCAGACTCAGCACTATTTCGAACCGATGCATTTAAAGACGGCTGGTTTGAACAGCAAGATGCGGGTTCACAATTGGTTGCTGACGCTGTGGGTGCCAAACCAGGAATGCGGGTTGTCGATGCTTGTGCGGGTGCGGGTGGTAAAACCTTACATATTGCAGCACAAATGCAAGGTAAAGGTCGTTTGCTTGCGATGGATGTTGAGCAATGGAAACTCGATAACCTTAAAACTCGGGCTAAACGCGCTGGCGCACATAATGTTGAAACGCGGATTATCGCTAGCTCTAAAACCATTAAACGTCTGAAATTATCGGCCGATCGAGTGTTATTAGATGTGCCTTGTTCGGGACTTGGGGTGTTAAAACGTAATCCTGATTCTAAATGGCGTGATACGCCGGAGCGTTTGCCGGTGCTGGTTGAATTGCAAAAGCATATTTTGCAGAGTTACTGCCGTATGGTCAAAGTTGGCGGAATGCTCATTTATGCGACATGCTCTATTATGCCAGAAGAAAACCGTCATCAAATCGATGCGTTTCTCGCTGAAAACCCGCAGTTTACGCTTATCGAGGATGAAAACATCTTGGTTTCAGAACGTGGATTTGATGGTTTCTATTTAGCTAAAATGGAACGTATAGCTGAATAGTTATTCATGGCTATTGATTTTTAGAGTCATCATATTGATGGTAGATAACAAAAAACAGTGCAAATCTTCTGCACTGTTTTTTTTTATGGATAATTATTTACTGATAAAAGGCACTTTTTTAACAAATTCATAATAAATCGTTGATAAAGTTCTTATAAATGCATAATCTAATAGTTACATTAGAAAATGTATTTTTAAGCATTTGCCGTGATGATGGAGCGTTATGGATATAGGGACAGATATTAATCACTTCATGGAAGAGATCAACCAACATTCTTTTCGTGAATCAAGTGTTGAACGCTACAGTACAATACTTGATATGGTATTGCAGGGCCTTCCGTTAGGCGAAATACTTCATGACTTAGTCTTGTTGATTGAAGCACAAAAAATAGGAACTCGGGCATCAGTACTTTTACTCAGTGATGACGGTAAACGGCTATTATCGGGTGCGGCTCCTAATCTTCCTGAAGAATATAATAATGCTATAAATGGCATCGAAATTGGTCCCAATATTGGTTCTTGTGGGGCTGCAGCATTTACGTGTGAAAGTGTCATTGTTGAAGATATCGAGCATCATCCTAATTGGAAAGATTATAAAGCATTACTATTAAAAGCGGGATTGAAAGCGTGTTGGTCTGAGCCTATAAAAGACAGTAATCAAAAGGTATTGGGCACTTTCGCCATGTACTATGACACGGTTAAATCGCCATCAGAGCAAGATTTATACCTAATACAAGAAGCGGCACGTTTGGCAAGTTTAGCCATTGATCGAAGTCGTGGAATGTACATTGAACGGTTAAGTCGGCAAATTTTTAACAGCCTGCCCATCGCGCTTGTGATCACCACTGAAGACAACTCAGTCTTATCCGTTAATCCCATTTTTAAATCGCTAACATCTACCTATTATTCAAACCTGAAACTCTTTGATGTTCATCGTTTTTTAAGCCATTCTCAGCATCATGTGGTTGCTGATTTATTTGAAAATTTAAACCGAGGGCAGGCTTGGCAAGGGGAGTTGAAAGGCCTTAAAAGCGATAATGATATTATTGATATTGCTCTTACCGTGACGGTTATTAGAGATAGCTTTACTCAACAAAATTGTTTCGCATGGCTGATTACTGATATTTCAGCTCGTAAAAATGCTGAAAAATTAATTAATTTTCAAACAAACTATGATCAATTGACCGGATTATCTAATCGAAAGTATTTATTCAATACGTTACAAACCATGATAGATTCAAATAACAACGTAAATGGTTGTAAGCAAGAATTTAATTTAATGTTGATGGACATCGATCATTTTAAGCAAATTAACGACACGATCGGACATGATAACGGTGATCTGGTACTAAAATTTGTGGCCCAGCGTTTATTGAGTGTTATCCCCGAGAATGTTCTCATTGCACGTATTGCGGCCGATGAATTTGCCTTAGTTTTGCCAGGTAAAATGTCTACAGAGTCATTGATTAGCTTGTTTAATAATCTAACTGATGAACTGAAAAAACATTTTATTGTTGGTAGTCAAGATATGATGCTATCAATGAGTACTGGTCTCGCTCGATTTCCTTATGATGCAGATAATGTTGAACAAATATTAAATTGCGCTACTCAAGCCATGTATAATGCTAAAGCCCAAGGGCGTAATTGCCTGCAGTTTTTTAATCAGCAAATACAAAAAGATGCAGAACGAAATGCTGAACTTCACTTATACCTCAAAACGGCACTAAGCCAAGATGAATTCGAGCTATATTATCAACCGATTGTGAATCCATTTAGTGGTCAAATCATTAAAGCGGAAGTATTATTGCGTTGGGTACATGATGGTCAATTTATTTCGCCAGATGAATTTATTCCTATTGCTGAAGAGTCCGGCCTCATTGTTCAAATCGGTGAATGGGTTAGAATGCAAGCGCTTACCACTGTCGTGGCATTGCAAAAACGTCATCTTGCCATTCCACTATCCATTAATGTTTCTACCATAGAATTTTGGACCCCGGATTTACAGCAGCGGTTTTTAGCCTATTTTGATGTGATACAACAAAAGCTTGGTTTGGATGAGTTTCCTTACTCATTGATTACCCTTGAAATAACTGAATCATTAATGATGAAGCAGCAAGAGACTATTAATCAATTACTGACTGAGCTTAGACATCGGGGTATGCAAATTTCAGTCGACGACTTTGGTACGGGGTATTCCTCATTATCTTATTTGGCCAATTTCCCAGTGGATCAAATAAAAATTGATAAATCATTTATTCAAAAAATATCATCGGGTCCGCGTCATAAAGCACTCATTGAAGCGATTGTTAGCATGAGCCGGGCGTTAGACCTGGCGATTGTCGTCGAAGGGGTCGAAACCCAAGTTGAGCTTGATTATATTAAGCAACAAGATATTGAAGCGGTACAAGGTTATTACTTTTATAAACCTATGCCACAAGAAGCCTTTTTTGATTTGTTAGCCAAGTAATCTGAATTGATTCCAGCATCATAATCATCGGATAAAACCTCAACCGCCTTGAACAGAAGGGGGTGAAGTTATAGATTAAATCCATATTGATAAGGTTAGTCTTGGAGATAAAAAATGCCGCATTGGTTAATGCGGCATTTTTATTGAATTAAGTAAACTTAGTTAAGCATACTTTTTGGTTCAGTGAACTGAAGGTTTAATGCTTCAGCCACTTCTTTACAAACCAATTTACCGTGGATAACATTTAAGCCGTTTAATAAATGTTTGTCATTTAATAATGCTTGTTTGTAACCTTGGTTGGCTAACTTAATAATGTAAGGAAGGGTTGCGTTGTTCAATGCAAACGTAGAAGTACGTGCAACCGCGCCAGGCATGTTAGCCACGCAATAATGGACAACATCATCAACAATGTAAGTTGGATCTTGGTGAGTGGTTGCGTGTGATGTTTCTACACAGCCACCTTGGTCAATAGCGACGTCAACAATTGCACTACCAGGTTTCATACGCTTGACCATGTCTTTAGTGATTAATTTTGGCGCCGCAGCACCCGGTACTAATACACCACCAATTACAAGATCAGCTTCTAAAACATGACGTTCTATCGCATCAGCTGTTGAGTAAACCGCTTTAACCGCAGAACCAAACTGAATATTTAAACGACGTAAAGCATCGATGCTGCGATCTAATACCACCACATCAGCACCCATACCAACGGCCATTTGCGCAGCGTTAGTACCGACCATACCGCCGCCGATAATGACCACTTTTGCTGGTTCAACACCAGGCACACCGCCTAACAGCATGCCTCGGCCACCCAATGATTTCTCAAGCGCGCGAGCTCCAGCTTGAATTGACATACGACCAGCCACTTCTGACATTGGTGCGAGTAAAGGTAAGCCGCCACGATCATCGGTTACGGTTTCGTAAGCAATACAAACAGCACCGCTGGTCATTAGCTCTTCTGTTTGTGGTAAATCAGGTGCAAGGTGAAGGTAAGTAAACAAAATCTGGTCGTGACGTAGCATTGCACGTTCAACTGTTTGTGGCTCTTTTACTTTTACAATCATGTCTGATTTAGCAAACACTTCAGCTGCAGTAGCTAAAATCGAGGCGCCTGCATCAGTATAGTCTTGATCGGTAAATCCAATACCAACGCCCGCATCTGATTGAACAAAAACATCGTGACCTTTTATTGTTAATTCGCGTACGCTTGAAGGTACCATGCCTACACGGTATTCGTGGTTTTTGATTTCTGTTGGAACACCAATAATCATCTTTGAGCCTCGATTGACATAAAACCCACGTTAAGTGGGTTTAGTTGTTATTAATTGTGACCTGAACGTGCTTATTCCAGGGGACTCTAGTATAGTGCTGCTTAAGCAGATTATGCTGCTGAAGTTGCTCCTTTAATAGATATAAATATTGTTTTAAGGACAAAACAAGGTTAAATATATGGTAAATAGTAAAAGCTTTTCAGTGAATGATTTAGACCGTATTGATCGCAATATATTAAATGAACTTCAACTGGATGGTCGCATTTCAAATGTTGAGCTATCAAAACGAGTAGGGTTAAGTCCTACACCCTGTTTGGAAAGAGTTAAAAGGCTTGAAAAACAGGGGTTTATAAATGGGTATACCGCATTGGTGAATCCGCATTTTCTCGGTGCGTCTTTATTAGTGTTTGTTGAGATCACCCTTAATCGTGATACTCCAGATATTTTTGACCGTTTTAATCGTGCAGTACAATTACTTGATGATATTCAAGAGTGCCATTTAGTCTCTGGTGATTTTGACTACTTATTAAAGACTCGTGTGTCAGATATGTCTGCATATAGACGATTATTAGGTGAAACCTTATTGAAACTGCCATCAATATCAGATACTCGTACTTATGTCGTCATGGAAGAAGTGAAGCAAACCAATAAAGTTGCACTGTACAACTTAGGTTAAATAGTAGCGTTTCATTTGCAGCCAAATCTTTAGCGTCTCAGTGATAAATCTGTCGTCACTTATGGGGGGTGAACGTCACCCTTGATATTCAACCTACACATTTTCGAATATAAAATCATCAACTTGAGACTAAACCCCATCGCTTTTCAGTTTCAGGATTAATTCGGCATTACAATCGATTGAGCTTGATTCAATCAAGGTGCATAATCACTGCAAATACAGTGATATTCTGTTATCTTAACCCTTATTTTTCACTTTTTATGGAAGCTTTCGTTTGACTCAGGAAAATAGTCTAAAAACACTCAGCGGTCTTCAACGATTGCTCGAAGGTGGCCTTATTTTATGTTGCATGGTTGCAACATATATTCTATTGGCGTTATCCAGTTTCAATCCAAGTGACCCAGGCTGGAGCCAGTCGCATTTTCAAGGTGAAATTCATAACTGGACCGGCGCTGTCGGAGCTTGGACTGCGGACGTGTTGTTTTATTTTTTTGGGTTCATCGCCTTTTTAATTCCTATTATGATTGCCACCACAGGTTGGTTTATTTTTAATCGTGCCCATCGATTGTTCGAAATAGATTATTTTTCAGTTGGACTAAGAATTATCGGGTTTATTTTGATGCTGCTGGCTTTGGCTGCACTGGTCAGTATGAATGCCGACGATATGTTTGTGTTTTCCGCTGGTGGCGTTGCTGGTGATGTGATTGGTCAAGCCATGCTGCCGTACTTTAATAAGCTAGGTACCACATTGCTATTGATGTGTTTTATTGGTGCCGGTTTCACCTTAGCAACAGGGATTAGTTGGTTGACTATTATTGAGTTAACCGGATTAGGTTCTATTTGGTGCGCAAAGAAATTATGGACACTGCCTCGATTATTAAAACGTGAACGTGAGACCGAAGATACTAAAGGTTTTATGTCATTAGTTGATAAGTTTACCCAACGTCGCAATGAAATTGATCAACAAAATGATCCATCACAGGATCAACCAAAGAAGTCTATCCCAGCACCTATTCACGTTAAGCCAGCAGCAGTGAGTCCACCTGTTGTTGAAAAGAAACGCAGCTTTTTTAGTCGTAAGGCTAAACCCACTGAAGATATTACCGTGTCAGACATTGATGATGAAGATCTTGATATTGATGTTCGACAAGAACCGTCGATGCAAGTCGATAATGACGATACTCATTTTGCTCCTTGGGTAGCGACTAAAGATGATATTGACTTCAACATTGATGATGAAGTCAATAACCTGAATATGGAGGATGAGCCATCTAAGGAAGTCGCTAATAAGCCTCATTCGGCAGCGGCATTAGTCGCACAACAAAAACCGAAAAAAGAAGCTAAAATTGTTGATGGCGTCGTGATGATTGATGGTCAAGGGCCTCAGCAAACTCGTCAAAAAATGGATCCTTTACCGAGTATTACCTTACTCGACGTCCCTGATCGTAAGAAAAATCCAATCAGTGAAGCAGAATTACAACAAGTAGCACGATTGGTTGAAATAAAACTGGCCGATTTTAACATCATCGCTAATGTAGTGGGGGTTTATCCAGGCCCTGTGATCACTCGCTTTGAACTTGAATTAGCTCCAGGGGTTAAAGCGTCTAAAATTACCAATCTATCAAAAGATTTAGCCCGTTCACTATTATCGGAAAACGTGCGTGTTGTGGAAGTTATTCCAGGCAAAGCTTACGTAGGTTTAGAGTTACCTAATAAATTCCGTGAAACCGTATTTATGCGTGATGTACTTGATTCTGAGGTCTTTAAAAATAGCAAATCGACATTGTCTATGGTGTTAGGTCAAGACATTGCTGGCGAGCCGGTTGTGGTTGATTTAGGCAAGATGCCTCATCTATTGGTTGCAGGAACCACAGGTTCTGGTAAGTCAGTAGGTGTGAATGCGATGATCACCAGTTTATTGTATAAATCGGGCCCAGATGATGTCCGCTTTATTATGATTGATCCTAAAATGCTCGAATTGTCAGTATATGAAGGTATTCCGCATTTACTCTGTGAAGTGGTTACCGACATGAAGGAAGCGGCTAATGCATTGCGTTGGTGTGTGGGTGAAATGGAACGTCGTTACAAGTTAATGTCAGCATTAGGTGTGCGTAACCTTAAAGGTTACAACATCAAAATTAAAGATGCGGCGGCAAAAGGGGAGTACATTCCCGATCCATTATGGAAGTCATCTGAAAGTATGCAGGACGAGGCGCCACCGTTAGAAAAGCTGCCCTCTATTGTGGTGGTGGTCGATGAATTTGCTGACATGATCATGATTGTCGGTAAAAAAGTAGAAGAACTGATAGCGCGTATTGCGCAAAAGGCTCGTGCTGCAGGGATCCATTTAATTTTAGCGACACAGCGTCCATCAGTTGATGTGATCACCGGCTTGATTAAAGCTAACATTCCGACCCGTATAGCCTTCCAAGTATCATCACGTATTGACTCTCGTACCATTCTTGATCAACAGGGTGCAGAAACCCTCTTAGGCATGGGTGATATGTTATATTTACCGCCAGGAACGGGGTTGCCAAATCGGGTTCACGGTGCATTTATTGATGACCATGAAGTACATAAAGTGGTTGCCGACTGGTGTGCTCGTGGTAAGCCGCAATATATTGAAGAAATTCTTAATGGCGCCACTGATGGTGAGCAAGTATTGTTACCCGGTGAAACCTCAGATAGTGAAGAAGAGCTCGATGCATTATATGATGATGCGGTGGCATTTGTGACCGAAACACGCCGAGGTTCTATTTCGAGCGTACAACGTAAATTTAAAATTGGTTACAACCGCGCCGCCCGGATTATTGAAATGATGGAAGGACAAGGTATTGTGACGGCTCAAGGCCACAACGGTAATCGTGAAGTGTTGGCTCCGCCGCCACCAAGAACATAATAGGAATGATGATGAATAAACGTTTTATAGTATTAAGCCTATTATTGACAACGAGCTTAAGTTGCTTTGCCGCGATGGCAGATGACGCAACCCAATTACGCGAAAAGCTATCTAATATTGATAGCTTGCATGCGACATTTTCCCAGCAAGTGACCGACATTAACAATAAACCAATCCAAAGTGGAAGCGGCGTGTTTGCGCTTGCGTACCCTAATCAATTTTACTGGCATTTAACTGAGCCTGATGATTCACTGATTGTGGCCGATGGTGTTAACTTGTGGATTTATAATCCCTTTGCTGAAGAAGTCACAGTAATGGATGTTGCTCAAGCGGTTGATGCATCACCTATGGCCTTGTTGGTTCATCGAGATGAAGCCACATGGGCTAAATATTCAGTCACCAAGCGTGCCGTTAACGCTAAAGCAAGTTGTTTTGATATCCAACCTAAAAAACTCAACAGTAATGTTGTCGCCGTAAGTGTGTGTTTTGAAGCGAGTCAATTAGTTAAATTTAACTTAACTGACGAGCAAGGTAATCTAAGCCAATTTGCATTGACTCAGCAACGCACGGTGAAACCTGATGAAGCCAATATATTTGAGTTTGCCGTGCCCGATAACGTTGATATAGACGATCAACGTTTAAAGCAAACTAACTAAGTTATTTGATGGCTAATTTAGGTTTTGATTTTTCCCCAGACTTTCGCCCCTTGGCAGCTCGTATGCGTCCAAGGGAAATTAGCGAATATATTGGTCAGGCACATTTATTAGGTGAAGGTCAGCCTCTGCGTAGGGCGTTAGAGGCTAACCGAGCTCATTCGATGCTACTGTGGGGGCCGCCTGGTACAGGCAAAACCACCTTAGCAGAGTTAATTGCCCATTATGCCAACGCCCATGTTGAACGTATTTCTGCGGTGACATCGGGCGTAAAGGATATCCGGGCCGCCATAGAGCAAGCCAAGGCTATCGCCCAAAGCCGCGGTCAACGTACCTTATTGTTTGTCGATGAAGTCCACCGGTTTAATAAAAGCCAGCAAGATGCATTTTTACCTTTTATTGAAGACGGTACGGTCATTTTTATTGGCGCCACCACCGAAAACCCCTCATTTGAAATCAATAATGCCTTATTATCCCGGGCGCGGGTTTACCTGATTAATCGTCTCACACCAGACGAAATAAGTTTGATTGTTACCCAAGCATTAACCGATGAAGAACGGGGTTTGGGCAAACGCCAGTTAACATTACCTGCAGATGTGGCCAAGCAATTAGCCGACATTAGTGATGGCGATGCACGAAAAGCCCTTAATTTACTTGAGCTAATGAGTGATTTAGTCAGTGATGGTGGCGCATTTACCACCGACATGCTCACTCAAGTCGCGGGGCATCAAGCTGCGGGTTACGATAAAAATGGCGATCAATTTTACGATTTAATTTCTGCAGTGCATAAGTCGGTGCGAGGATCATCTCCCGATGCCGCTTTGTATTGGTATTGCCGCATTTTAGAAGGTGGCGGCGATGCCTTGTATGTTGCACGACGTTTATTAGCCATTGCCTCTGAAGACATTGGTAACGCCGATCCTGTCGCCATGACCGTTGCACTTAATGCATGGGATTGTTACCACCGTATTGGGCCCGCTGAAGGTGAGCGCGCCATTGCTCAGGCGGTGTTGTATTTAGCTAGTGCGCCTAAAAGTAATGCTGTTTATAGCGCATTTAACGCTGCGCGTGAGTTAGCTAAGCAAACTGGACACGAGCCTGTGCCGAACCACCTTCGCAATGCCCCGACCAAATTGATGAAAGAAATCGGCTTTGGCAAAGAATACCGTTATGCTCATAATGAACCGGGTGCTTATGCTGCTGGGGAGAATTACTTTCCTGAATCATTGCAACATAGCCAATTTTATCAGCCTACTAATAGAGGTTTTGAAAAACGCATTCAAGATAAATTAGCGCAGTTAAACCAACTTGATCAACAAAGCGAGGACAAACGCTATGACTAATGTGTTCTTGGTGGCACTAGGTGGGTCAATTGGTGCAGTTTTACGCTATCTTCTGTCAATTTTTATGATCCAGCTATTTGGAAGCAGTTTTCCTTTTGGTACACTGTTAGTCAATCTATTGGGATCGTTTTTAATGGGCGCCGTTTATGCGATGGGGCAATTAAGTCATATTAGCCCTGAAATTAAAGCGCTTATTGGCATTGGCCTATTGGGCGCGTTAACGACGTTTTCGACTTTCTCGAATGAAACCTTACTGCTGCTGCAAGAAGGCTTATGGCATAAAGCTATTTTAAATGTGTTGTTGAATGTCTCCTTATGTCTATTTATGGTGTATTTAGGTCAACAACTTATATTTTCTCGCGTTTAACTAAAAAGAACTGACAACATGCTAGATCCAAAATTTTTGCGTAATGAACTGGACATCACCGCCGAGCGTTTAGCCACTCGTGGCTTTATTCTTGAAGTCGATAATTTGACCAAGCTTGAAGAAAAGCGTAAATCGCTTCAAGTGGCTACCGAAGACTTACAAGCCTCGCGTAATGCGATATCGAAGTCGATTGGTCAAGCTAAAGCGCGCGGCGAAGACACCAGTTCCATTATGGCGCAAGTGGGTGATTTAGGTGCGCAGTTAGATGCAAAGAAGGCTGAGCTTGCTGAGTTGTTGCAACAGATCAATAGCATCGCCATGAGCATGCCAAATTTGCCAGACGAATCGGCTCCCGTGGGTGCTGATGAAAATGACAATGTAGAAGTACGCCGGTGGGGTACCCCAAAAGTATTCGATTTCGAAGTCAAAGATCATCTTGATTTAGGTGAAGCGTTAGGTGGATTAGATTTTAAAAGTGCGGTAAAAATTACCGGTTCACGTTTTATTATTATGCGTGGCCAAATTGCCCGTTTAAATCGTGCTTTAGGTCAGTTTATGCTAGACCTACACACCACTGAACACGGCTATACCGAAACATATGTACCGCTATTGGTTAATGAAGACAGTTTATTAGGTACAGGTCAGTTACCTAAATTTGGTGAAGATTTATTCCACACTAAACCGGCCACAGAAGAAGGCCAAGGTTTATCTCTTATCCCCACTGCAGAAGTGCCATTAACCAACTATGTGCGCGACATGATTGTGGATGAAAGTGAACTGCCGATGAAAATGACCGCATTAACCTCATGTTTCAGAAGTGAAGCTGGCTCTTACGGCCGTGATACCCGCGGATTAATCCGTCAGCATCAATTCGACAAAGTAGAATTAGTGCAAATTGTTCATCCAGATAATTCAATGCAAGCGCTTGACGAAATCACCGCAAATGCTGAAAAAGTATTACAGTTACTAGCATTACCGTACCGCACCATGGTGTTATGTACTGGTGATATGGGCTTTGGTTCAAGCAAAACCTTTGATATTGAAGTCTGGTTACCGGCGCAAAATACTTACCGTGAAATTTCATCTTGCTCGAACATGAAAGATTTCCAAGCCCGTAGAATGCAAGCCAGGTACCGTAGCAAAGTCGATAACAAACCGGCTTTATTGCACACCTTAAATGGCTCAGGTTTGGCGGTTGGTCGTACGTTAGTGGCCGTGCTTGAAAACTATCAAAATCAAGATGGCACCATCACAATACCTGAAGTATTACGTCCATACATGGGTGGCTTAAGCGTGATTGGTTAATATCACTTTTCCCTAGCCGTACTCAATCTTAGGCGCGGCTAGGATTTTAATCATTAGTCTTGTACAAGATAGAGCTTAGACATTCATCTTCTAAAAAGACCTGTATGTTTTTGCGCGTTGAGTGACCCCGCAATCCGTAAACCGAGTTAACGGCGTTACTGTATCGCAGCACATATTTTACTCCTACATTGTATTGGAAATTGTGTCACTCAGTTTGAGTTGGTCACATATTTATAAGGGTTGGTACAACCAGCAATGGGTTCAAGTCGGCGTGATAATCGTAGGCTTATCTATTTATCAGTTATCTTCTTTTTTATTTTGTTGGTAATTGTTGAACTAGCTCAAGCAGTATTTATAGTGATAGAAAATATATTTCCAAAATAACCTCAGTTAAGGTTAGCCATTTAAAAAGCCCGCTTAAGATGACTTAAGCGGGCTTTTTTGTAAGCCTTTTCTGCTATAAACATTTTGCCGGTTTTGGCAAACCGGCAATTTTTGTTGCTTGTTTTGCGGGACCAATCGGGAACAAGGTATACAAATATTTAGAGTTACCTTTATCCGCGCCTAAACGTTGGCCAATAGCTTTAACTAATACTCGAATGGCTGGACTGGTTTTGTACTCAAGATAAAAATCACGTACAAAACGGATCACTTCCCAGTGTTGTTCGGTCAACTCAATATTCTCAGTGGCAGCAATAACAACAGCCATGGATTCTTGCCAGTCATTGATGTTGTTTAAATAGCCTTGATGATCGGTTTCAATTTGCTGACCATTAAATTCAAAAAAATTTACCACGTGATGACCTTATCGTGTAACAAAGATTGTTCAACAAATTGTGAATAATCAATAATATCAAAAGAGCTTGCAGTCTTATTCGCTAACATCATCAAGCGTTCAAATAAGCCTCTTGCTACAAGATCATCTTGCAGCACAAACAGCTTAATGTTTGCTAAACGTTGTTGCCACTGGGTTTGTAACAAACAATTCACCGCATCGCTAGACAATAAAATACTGTCAGTAGGGTGAATATACCGCAAGCAAGTATTTAAGGCATCGTCACTCATTGTTGATGTTTGGATATGATGTAATATCAAAATACTAACACCTCATCAGCCGCTTGCAGGGTTTTGGTGATCACCTCTGGAGTTGCCACTGTGGCCGCAATACTAAAGTCATTGGGGTGTACTCCTAATGTGGTCATTGATTCAGCACAAACCAATACGGTATCAATATCGTAAAGAGAAAGCGCTTTAAACGCCGACACATAATCTTTAGAGCCTGCTTGTTCGGGGGTTTGGCCTGCCAGTAAATGTAATACCGCTTCATTGGTAAATACCAGACTCACTTGTTGCTCAAAGCTTGCGCTGAGCATGGCAAAATCTAACCCTTCACGGGTACTTGTGGTGCCAAAAGGGGCATGCCTAAAAATAATCACCAGTGATTTCATTGTCTATTCCACTAATACCTTAAAAACTAATTAATCTATCTGCTTGCTCAATACCCACCACTAATTCACCTAAACCGCCCATGGTAAATGCGTCGCTGCTATTCCATTGTGGTTTACCATTTTCCGTCGCATCTTGTTGCGATAATACGCCACGCCGCAGAGCTGCAGAGACACAATTGGTCAGCGGTATCGTATGTTTTAATGACAATGATTGCCAATTGGAATGCATATCAATTTCGTCAGAAGCAGGACAGGTGAGGGCATTACTGTTAGTTACGCCATCTTGATAGAAAAAGACATTAATGATTTGATGGCCATTGGCTAATGCGCTTTGGCAAAATGCTAATGCACGAAAGCTGGCCGTAGAGCCATAAACGCTTCCATTTACTTGAATGATGAATTTGCTCATGATAAAAAAAATGACCCTAATGTAGGGTCATTTTAACGTAATTTGCTAGTGAACTCTATCGACGATTAGTCGTCGCTGCCAATACCCATTAAATGTAGTAGGCTTATGAACAAGTTCAAAAAATCTAAGTACAATGAAATAGTCGCCCGAACGTAGTTTGTTTCGCCGCCATTCACGATACGACTGGTGTCATAAAGAATGAAACCGGTCATTAGCAACGCAATACCTGCGTTCATTGCCATAAATAATATTGAGCTACCGACGAATATATTAATGACCATCGCACCGATCATCACTAATAAACCCGCAAATAAGAAGCCGCGCATAAATGAAAAGTCTTTCTTCGTGGTTAACGCATATGCCGAAAGCGACACGAAAATGATAGAGGTTAAGCCTAGTGCCTGCATAATTAAGCCAGGACCATTTGCCATTCCGGCATAATGATTAAGAATGTAACCTAGTGAAGCACCTTGCATACCCGTAAAAGCAAACACCCAAAAAATACCTGCAGAACTGTCAGCTTTTTTGAGTGTTACAAATAACAATACCAAGCTACCAAGCGATAAGCCTATTGACATCATTGGGCCAAGGTTTATCGCCATGGCAAAACCAGCAGTGACAGCAGAGAATGCTAATGTCATCGCCAGAAGCATGTAGGTGTTTTTTAACAGTTTATTGACATCAGTAGTCGATAGACTGGGTGATATAACTGATTGTTGATTCATTATCGTCTCCAGGTGTTAACTCAATGATTCGCTCTACGAGAAAAAATATTTCTCACTCTGAAGCTAAATCTATTTGTATAGCGTAAGCAATGTATATTAAACCAAAATTAATTCATAACTAACATCATCTTAATAGTTGCTAATTTAACATATACGGTTTGATAAGTAATGCTATTACAAAAAACATATTTGGCGTAACAGGATTAACTAAGCCATTCTTTTTTTAGTTTTTCGGTATCACCTAGGTGATCTAATACCCACTGCATTGCTGGGCTCATGTTGGCATTATTCCAGGCTAAACAGCAGGCTGTGTCTTGCTTTGGTGTGGCGAGTTGTTTTTCTATGAGCGCGCCGGCTTTAATAAAGATATCGGCCAAATGGTATGGCATATATCCCACGCCTAAGCCTTCTCTAAAACAATTAATCGCTCTGATCCAATCAGGTACCACAATTCTGCGCTGATTATTCAGCAACCAATTAGGTCGATGGGCAATATTATGGGCGGTATCTTGCAGGCAAATTGACGGATATTGCAATAACTCTTCATCGGTTAATGCATGCTCTGCGATAGCTAAAGGGTGGTTTTTACCGACTAAAAAAGACCACTCAATCATCCCCATATGGCGGGACTTAAATGTACCACCAACAGGAATGCTTGACGTTGCACCAATGGCGATATCGCTTTTGCCGCTGGACAAAGCCTCCCACACTCCATTATAGACTTCTAAGCGGATAATCAATTCTATGTCGGTAAAGTGGCGATAAAAATCAGCAATTAAGCCACTGATTTTGTCAGCACGCACCATATTGTCAATCGCAATAGATAACGAAGGGCGCCAGCCATTAGCCACTTTTTGTGTATCACGTTTAATATTATTAAGCTTGGTCATAATGTCACGCGACTGGGCCACAAAATGTTCACCAGCGGGCGTCAAACTGACACTGCGATGGTGACGCTCAAACAATATTACCCCTAAGTCATCTTCAATTTGTTTAATTGCATAACTCACCGCAGACGGCACTTTATTCAATTTATTGGCTGCGGCGGTAAAACTACCCACACGGGCCACGATATCTATCATCTCGAATGCTTGTTCTGAAAGCATCTCGCTATCCTTGGCATTGGCAAAATTACTAGCAGTAAAGGTAAACATTAACCCTAATCAAATCAAGCAAAGTTGCCGTTATCGGCTGTTTAATCATGTTTTCGCTTAGCCCATTGTTATATTCGCAGCTTAATAGCCGATAGCGCAGTCGCGTGCTTTTGGTGTTGAGTGAGTCAATACCATTGAGTAATATTAGCTGCGCAATACATTTTGAATCACCGAACAGCAGATGATAAGTTAATTTGTGTGTTTAATAGACACTTAACGGGTTATTTGCAATTTACCCTTTACACCAAAGGGTCATTATCATATTATTCGCCCGCTCGGAGGGATGGCAGAGTGGTCGAATGCACCGGTCTTGAAAACCGGCAACGGTTTATCCCGTTCTAGGGTTCAAATCCCTATCCCTCCGCCACATTCAAATAAAAAGGCTCGCTATTTATAGCGGGCCTTTTTATTGGGCGAAAGATAGGACTTTGAACCCACGGGTTCCTCTTTATTACAAGCAAGCTATCCCTCCACAAAATCCAAGACAAAAGTAAAATCGACAAAGATAAGGCGCTGCAAAATGCCAGCATTGGCTGTGCGCTTAAGCATTAATTCCTCAAAAACCACAATTCTCCTTATCCTTGATTGATATCGTGATTTTCTGCTGTGCTGAATTGCGTAGATGACTGATAAATCGATCATATAACGCTAATGTTTTAGCCATGTTGATTGAGAATTAACATAGCCATCCACTTCAACTGGCCAAATAGCAAACACTTAACTACGCTTTATTTACCCTTTGAAAATGGTAATTAAAGATGGCCAGACCAAGGCAGACAATCATTAGCCTAGAAGATACGCCTTACTATCACTGCTGTTCACGAGTGGTGCGTAAGGCATTTTTATGTGGGGTTGATAACTCAACGGGTGAGAATTTCGAGCATCGACGTGAGTGGGTCGATTCACGTATCCTTGAGTTAGCGACCATCTTTGCCATTGATATCTGTGCTTATGCCGTGATGAGTAATCATTTACATGTGGTGTTAAAGGTTGATGCAGACAAAGCGAAATGCTGGTCAGATAAAGAAGTGTTAATTCAGTGGCACAAAGGCTTTAAGGGCACGTTGCTCACGCACAAATACCTTAAAGAGGAAGACCTTAACCAATTTGAACTTCAAACGGTTAATGAATGCATTACCGAATACCGTAGGCGCTTAATTGATATCAGTTGGTTTATGCGTTCACTGAGTGAGCCAATCGCCAGAATGGCCAACAAAGAAGATAAGTGCTCAGGCCGCTTCTGGGAAGGACGCTTTAAGTCTCAAGCGCTACTTGATGAAACCGCAGCACTAGCCTGTATGGCCTATGTTGATTTGAATCCAATTCGTGCCATGATGGCCGCAACCCCAGAAACCTCAGATTACACCAGTATTCAACGTCGAATAAATTCAGCAATGAATGGCGAGCAACCAACAGAACTAATACCGTTTGTGGGTAATGAAAGACTCAATATGCCTAACGGGCTCATGTTCAGCGTCAAAGACTACATTGTACTGGTTGAAGATACCGGTCGGATAATTCGAGAAGATAAGCGGGGCGCCATTAGCTCAAGCAGCCAGGACATACTGAATAGATTAAACATTCCCGCAGAGAATTGGCTTAAAATCACAACTGAATTTGGTGCATTATTTAAAGGTGCTGTTGGAGCATTACCCGCCTTAACCGAATACTGTGAACATTTAGACCGAAAACGACGACAAGGCGCTGCAACTGTCAGCGCTGGCTGTGCGCTTAAGTAATAATACCCCCTCAAATAACAATTCACCTTACACTTGACTACTATCAATTTTTTCTGCTGTGCCGAATTCTGCAAATGATGAATAAACCACTAATTTAACGCTAATGTTTTAGCCATGTTGATTGAAATTGATGAGTTGAGTACATCGAGCGTAACCCTCGCCAAAGCCATAAAAACGAGTTATGTTATTTGTTCAAAAAATGGGTGGCATAGTTTCATTTAGAATAGTTTCATTTCTAGTTTTCGCCCTAATTTAAAGTTGATTGATTCAATATAACTAAACTGATAACGTACTAAAAATATTAATAATTAAAGCTGTATAGCGATGATAGTTCTGAAAAATACATAAGGGTATTTAGCGGAATTTTTAATAATACGCGTTATGTTCTTGGAGGCACTGTGCTAGAAGCTTTTACTGGTTTACTTGGCCTTTTTGTTGGCTTAGTTCTTGGGCATCGATTATCTCTAGGTCGAGATAAACGCAAAGAGTTTAATCATGCAATTTCTCCGGTTAGAGAAGTTCTAATAGTTCAGTTGGATAAGCTTGAAGCTGGCATTTTTGAGCATGGAATAACGGATAGAGATGTAACTCGTCTTAGAGCATCTTTAGGGGAGCTGGCATCAAAGGAAATTGTATTTGCCTACGCTAAATATGGCGAAGCAAGAAAAGGCTCTGGCAGTCATGATAAATACGGCAGCTTTACAAAAAATGAAGATGGCTTTAGTAAATTTACTGCTGCTTCAAAAATTCTCCTATCGAAGCTCAGAGTTAAATGAGACTACAACAGGTTGAATGATTGATGCTCAATCGACTTTACTTTTAAATATCTCATTGTATCAATGCCATGTATTAATTTAGTTAGGCATCGGCTAAGTTCAACAAACTCTGCAATTAACATGGTCATATATGGTGTCGATATTGGACACTGATTGATAGAGCGAATATTGGCTATTACAGATAATGTGCCACTGGGATAGCGACTTGCTTTTTGTTTCCCACCTACTTAGGGGGCGTTTACATCTTAGAGTGTTTTTTTATGCACTACTGAGAATAAGTAGGGGTATAAAGCGGGGTATCTTGATTTTACAGGTTAATTATAACATTAAGTATCAATATCTTGTCCTTCATATGGGCGGAATGATGTCACCATCATCTGATTATTTCATAGAAACTCATAATGTTTCATTAAGCCCGTAGGGTTACGCTTTACGGGCATTTTTTATTAAAAAAAACAGCACATTGAATAAATCTCAATCATCCATTATTGATTTGTTGCAGCCGGTTTTTTGTCCAATATAAAGATACCGATGAATTTAGACCAATAAGTTATAAAGAAGGGTTGGACATATATCCACGGTAAGAGAATAATCCGCGCTTCATTTCATACCAACTCAAAAAATCCGCAGTGTATGAATGCCTACTTTTCATTTCTTCTGGATTATCACCATGGATAAAAAACAAGCTTCATTTGGTATTGTCATCGCCATCGCTTCTCTTCTTTTAGGAGCCGTCTTCCTTGACAGTTCATCACTATTTTTGCGTTTATTGTTCGGTTTGAGCCTTGGTTTTGTCTTAACAAAGGGGTCTATAGGTTTTGCCGGTAGTGTTAACCGTGCGTATCGCCGTGGTTCGACGCAATTGCTGCAGACATTAATGTTTATGTTCGTTATTACCGCCATTATTAATGCGGGTTTACTGCTGAATGCCAACCCCGGCAGCTATAATTTATGGGTTAATCCTATCAACCTGGGCTTAGTGTTGGGGGGAGTCATGTTTGGTGCTGGAATGAGCCTTTCAAGCTGCTGTGCGACGGGCGTGATGGTTGAATTGGTGAGCGATATTCCGCGTGCTTTGACGACCTTATTCTTTTTTGGTGCCGGGGTGTTTTTTGGTTTTCCATTGCAGGCGACACAAACATGGATCACAACCACATCATTCTCTTCCAGTAGTTTTGCTGGCAAAGGGGTATACCTGCCGGATCTGTTTACCTGGGGGCCTTTGAACGGCTATTTTATTTCAATTCTAGTGAGCATCGCTTTTGCTTTGATCGTGGTTATTTTCGCTAAAAAATATCAAAATTACCGTCATGCGAAAGGGTCATTCTTAGGTGTTGACGCTGAAACTGTACGTCAAGAAATGCACCCAAAACACACTCAGCAGCACTTTACTTTATTCAGTGTTGAAACCTACCATAGATGGATTGGTAATCTATGGGAAATGAAAACGGCGGCGCTAGTGATATCCTTGATCTTCGGTATTATGATGGTCTCAACGGGTGCAGGATGGGGGGCATCAACACCCTTCGGTATTTGGTTTGGTAAAGTGTTAATGGTGTTTGGCATGAGCGCAAATGATATTGCTGACTTTACTTCTCGACCAGCCGGTTTGTTTACTACCCCGTTTTTCGAGCATAGTATTTCAGTGCAGAATTTTGCTCTTATAGTGGGGACATTAATCGCGGTGCTGCTGATGGGTAAATTTTCATTCTCATTTAAAATCAATCATTCTGCGAAACAATTTGCTCTTTTTGCTTTAGGGGGGTTACTGATGGGCTTCGGTACTCGTTTTGCTAACGGCTGTAATGTCGGCGCCTTATTCACACCTATTGCCAATCTTTCACTATCCGGTTGGATTTACCTGGTATTTTTACTTTCAGGGGGGGTTTTAGGTAATAAACTTCATCATTCCCTAATCAAATAACATCGATTGCTGTACAGCGCGGATTTCCAATTTTAAGCCGATAGGGGTTGTTTGATAGTTAATAAACGATCTTTTTTTAATGCCTTTGTATAAAACGAGAATATTAGCAAGTAGCACAGAACGGTTGCTCTGTGCTTTTAGGCTTGATTGATATCAAGCTTTTCTGCTGTGTTAAATCGACCATATTACTGATGGATTGGCCAATTGAGTGCTCATTGGTTAAATCAGCCTGTTGAATTTGCTCGTTGAGAAAATGATAAAAGGTGATCGCAACTCCAATAGAAAGGGGTTATGTTGCTACTTCAAAAAATGGCTGGCTATGTATTCTGGGACTTTAAACCCAAGAGTTCCTCTTTATAAAAGCAAGCTATCCTTCCTCAAGATTAATATCCAATAAAAATTAACCATGAGTGTCATCGTTAGCGTTATCACTTGTATACCGAATAAAATGGGCGAATAAAAAGGGGGGGCATTTTTATTCCCACAAGTACTTGGGTTATGTTGACTTGTGTTTTAACCTAAACCAAAGGTTAATAGTAACAGGCTAAATCGGCTATTTACTGCAGACTGCTAAATTAACGATCAAAGGACCCGCAATGAACTTCAGCGATAAACCAGACCGCACATCGTCAAAAGCCCATAAATGGGAAAAATACAAAGGTACCGATATACTGCCTATGTGGATTGCTGATACTGAGTTTCGCTGTGCTGAGCCTATTTTATCTGCTTTACATCAGCGCATTGATGACGGCTTATTTGGTTATACCTTATCGGCTCACGATACCGATGCCAGTGAGGCTGTTGTGGCGTGGTGTCAACGTCAGTATAACTGGAAGATTGATCCTAGTTGGCTAGTGTGGACTCCGGGTGTGGTGCCCGCATTTAATGTGGCTATTCAAGCATATTGCCAAGCAGGGGATACGATTATCGTACAAACACCCAATTATCCTCCGATATTGGCAGCACCTGCAATTAATCATCTCAACCGAACTTGTATCGGCTCGATAGAAGTGGAAGGTCGCTGGACACTCGATTTTAATGCCTTAGAAGCGGCTGCCGCGGATCCTAAAGCCAGCTTATTTATTATGTGTAATCCGATGAATCCGCTCGGCTCAGTTTTAAACCAAGACGAGTTAGACACAATTGCAGCAATATGCAGAAAACATGGCGTTATGCTGTGCTCGGATGAAATACACTGCGATTTAATTTTAGATGACGTGCCACATCTACCGGCCAGTGCGCACCCAGAGTTGGCTGAGTCTTCAGTGACATTAATGGCCGCCAGTAAAACCTTCAATATTGCTGGATTAGGTACGTCTTTCGCTATTATTCCAAACGAAAAATTAAGAGCAGACTTCAACCATGCTGCCCGCGGCAGATTACCATCGGTAACCGTTACAGGCCTTACCGCTACTAATGCAGCTTTCAGGCATTGCGATGAGTGGCATCAACAACAAGTGGCGTATTTAACTGAAAATCGCGATTATTTGGTGACTGAAATCAACAAAATTGAAGGTTTAAAAGCAATCTCACCCGCGGCTACTTTTTTGCTGTGGGTTGATGCCAGCGGTTTGCAAGTCACCGATACGCAAGCCTGGTGTGAAGCCAAAGGTGTTGGTCCATCAGCGGGCAGAGATTTTGGTGATAAAGACTGTTTTCGCTTGAACTTCGGTTGCTCACGAGATTATTTAGTCGAAGCCATTAAAAAACTGCAGGGCTGAGACGTTTAACCACCGGCAAAACTTCTGTTTTTTTTACGGGTAATATTAATATAAAGTAAAAAAGTTGAGCCTTTATCCAGTAGTAAATCGTATGACTATAGAATAAAAATCAAAGGAACGTGTTTCAGGATGACCTTACCTATACAAAACGCACAAGAAATGGCTAAACGATCCGCAACGTTTGTTGACTCTGGATCATTGCGCCGAATTCCTACACTGAACAGCGGCACCGTGGATGATAAGCGCAAAGAAATAGCGCTTTACTTTACTAATACCTTCGATACCTATACGCAACTGTTCGATTGTTTGCGCGATGATGCTGTTTTCTATCAAAAACCTATACCCTTGCGCCACCCGCTTATTTTCTATCTTGGGCATACGGCCACTTTTTTCATCAACAAGCTACTATTGGCAAAACTGATACCCGATCGGATTAATCCTCATATGGAATCAATTTTTGCGGTGGGTGTTGATGAAATGAGCTGGGATGATCTGTCTGAAGACAATTATGACTGGCCCAGTGTTTCTGCGGTAAAAGACTACCGCGCTAAAGTGCGTGCCACAGTATTAACATTAATTGATACCTTGCACCTTGTCCTACCCATTGATTGGGAAAATACCTGGTGGCCCATCGTCATGGGTATTGAGCACGAGCGTATTCACCTTGAGACGTCGTCTGTTCTCATTCGCCAACATGAACTTGCCAAAGTCCAGCCATTACCTCAATGGCCAGCTTGCAAAGATACTGGCCAAGCGCCAAAAAACAAACTGATAAGCGTTACTGCCGGCTCAGTTAATCTTGGAAAATCCTTTGATAGTGCCTTCTATGGATGGGACAACGAATATGGCCAACATCAGGCAGAGGTAGCCGAATTTAAAGCCAGCCAATATTTAGTCAGCAATCAAGAGTTCCTCGAGTTTGTTGAGGACGGTGGTTATGAGCAAAATCGTTTTTGGAGCGATGAAGGCCTGGCTTGGCGGCAGTTTACTGAGGCGAAACACCCGGTATTTTGGCGTTGGCACAATGGTTGGCGTTTGCGCCTGATGACACAAGAAATTGATATGGCTTGGGACTGGCCTGCTGAAGTTAACTACCATGAAGCGAAAGCGTTTTGTGAATGGAAAACCGTAGAAACTGGGCAACAAATTCGGATGCCAACGGAAGACGAATGGCATCGTCTATGCTCACTAGCGGGCGTTGAAGAGCTGAGTAATAGCGCGGCCGATGCAAACTTGCATCTTGACCATTTTGCATCATGCTGCCCGGTAACGCGCTATCAACATGGCAGTTGGTTTGATGTGGTGGGCAATGTGTGGCAATGGACTGAAACGCCTATTTATCCCTTCGATAACTTTAAAGTACACCCACTGTATGACGATTTCACCACGCCAACTTTTGATGGTAAACACAATATAATCAAAGGTGGTTCATGGATTTCAAGTGGTAACGAAGCGCGCCTTAGTGCACGTTATGCGTTTAGACGTCACTTTTCGCAGCACGCCGGATTTCGCTATATTGCCTCCGAAGTTGAGGCAATGTCTCCTAAGGCTTACTATGAAAGTGATCAGCTTCTGTCAGAATATGCAGAGTTTCACTTTGGTGACACCTGGTATGGCGTAGACAATTTTCCTAAAGCCTTAGCTGATATTGCACTTGAGGCAATGAAGGGCAAAACCACCGGTAAAGCACTTGACTTAGGCTGTGCGTGTGGTCGAGCAAGTTTTGAGTTGGCCCGTCAGTTCGATGAAGTAGACGGTATTGATTTCTCAGCAAACTTTACCCGCCTAGCGGCTAAAATGGCGCAGCAAGGCGCAGTGCGTTACGCCCGTGCCGAAGAAGGCGAATTAGTTAGCTACCATACTCGTACCCTGCAAGAACTAGGGTTAGAAGCGTATGCAAACCGTGTCGCATTTCATCAAGGCGACGCCTGTAACCTTAAACCTCAATTTACGGCTTATGATTTAGTACTCGCCGCTAATTTGATTGATAGGCTTTACCAGCCGAGCCGTTTTTTAGCGGATATCGCGCAGCGTATCAATGATGGCGGCTTGCTTATTATTGCATCGCCTTATACGTGGTTAGAAGAGCATACCCCCAAGGAAGAGTGGATCGGGGGTTTCAAAAAAGATGGCGAAAACTACAGCACATTAGATGGCTTGAAAGATCAACTATCAAGCCACTTTACGTTAGTGGGTGAACCGCGCAAAGTGCCGTTTGTGATCCGTGAAACTCAGCACAAGTTTCAGCATACCTTGTCTGAACTTACGGTTTGGGAGCGCTTGCCACGCTGATAAGCGCCTCAATTTCCTGAGCAATCAATTTGTGGTCTACCAGTTGTTCAAACCAGCTGGTGGCCACAATATCGCTTTGCAATCCAAGCAAGGTTCCCAGCACTATGCCGCGATGTACGTTGTCACCGCCTAAGTTAGTATTGATTCGCAGTGCTTGCCAAGGGTCATTTTGGTATTTACAGGCTAGATACAAGACGACAGGCCAAGAATCTGAAATATAACATGCCCTTGAAAATATCTGGCCGACGACCTGATTGTCGGGCACGTTACGTTTTAACAGACCGGCTAAATTAGTACTGGTTAAGCCTTTACTTGCTTCAAGTAAAAGTGCCTTAACGCCTGCCTCATCAGGCCCATCCATCAGACCACACAAGAGTTGCACGTAGCGATCACACACCTGCATTAAGGATTCATCAGGATGGGTTAAGGCCAGATGTGCTCGGCAGGCAATCTTTATCTCGGCTTCGCTTATGCCCTTAAGTCGTTCTGAAAAAACCAAAGGCGCTATTGTCACCAATGCACCGATAGATGCGGTGTCGTGCGTTATCATGCCACAATTTTCAGGCTCGCGACCCTGCGCCAAGTTAGCAAAAAAGCCTCTATGGTAGGATTCTGCATAAGTATCAGGATGAGCGGCGGGGGACTTCGTCATAAAGTCAATGTAGGCGCTAACAAATACTTGTCGGTCGTAGCGTTGTGGCGAACTCGCCAAGCTGCGCATCAGTACACGAGCGCAATGGGCGTTTAGGGTGTTTTCACCCGCCTGCATGCCTTGATGATAATGCACATTAGGTCGGTCCCAAAACAGCGCCTTATCTTTTAAAATAATATCGCCTATTACTTGCGGCGGCTGCTCTTTAGATGAATCCCCCTTAGATGACCTGTCATTAGACTGTCGACCCCCTTTATGTTTGGAGTGCAATGACATAATAGATGAGGGGTGAAACTCTGGTGCGGCTTCAAAGCGTTGAATACCACCAGTAAAGGCACGCTCTATTTCCATTGGTTGATAATACCAATGTACCGGCATAGCCAAAGCATCAGCAATAAAGCTTGTCTTAAGTGCCCAGGTAACACGAAGTGGCTGAGAATGGGGGGTATTCATGGTAATGCCTCTTTCACATGGTAAAAAATTCGTATCTACATTAGATACCGCAACAATAGGTTGTGAATCGATAACGAATGGATAATTTTTACCATGTGAATATTGATTAAAAACGTATGTGGTCATACTAGGTACGTCATTTATACAAAAGTAGACGTTTTTTTTAAGGCAATAGGCTAAATTTATTTCGCAACCATAATTTTCAACCCGACAAGCGCAACAGCTTTTTTGAGTATGTGGAGGATGTAGAGGATGTAACCCATTGTGCCTGTAAATGAGCTTGTAAATGAGCTTATAAATAATTATGTGCAGCACTCTGTGATGATATATCTTTCGAGTTGGCCTTTGCTTGGTAGCTAAACCATTGCTTATAAAAGACGAAAGGTTTATTTTTTTTCATATCCTGCTTGTTTATAGTTTACCCAATTATCTGTACTGATATACTCAACTTCATCCCAATTGTTACCATACTGTGTGCCAATGCCTGTAATCACTCCTAACTTACCCCGTAGCCCTGGTTTTTTGCAGTCTCTTATCTGTTTTAGCGTGATTATCATCACCATTGCAGGAGGACTTTTTGGTTTAGGGATCAGTCTGCATACACTGATGTTTCTGTGTCTTTTGTGGATAGGACTCAACGTTTTTAGTCTTGGCTACGGCTATATACACATACGCGAGTTGATGACTAGCGCCCTCACCAGAGCCATGCCTGCCATTTATATATTTATATTGATCGGCATGGTGATTGCTAGTTTTATGCACAGTGGCACCATCGCCACGCTTATTTATTATGGCCTTAGCTGGCTGAGTCCAAGTTTGTTTTTGGCCGTCGGTTTATTACTGTGCGCCTTGATGTCGGTAGCAACCGGAACATCTTGGGGTACCGTCGGCACCTTAGGCGTGGTTTTTATTGGCATCGGCTCTGCCATGAATATTCCCCTGCCTTTAGTCGCAGGTATGATTGTCTGCGGTGCAACCTTCGGTGATAAAATGTCGCCGATTTCAGATACCACAAACCTCGCCGCTATGAGTGCTGGCACCGATATTTATCGACACATTTACTCCATGCTGTTTACCACAACGCCCACCTTTATCCTCACCTTCTTAATATTTTTAGTGATCGGATTGAACTATGGCGAGCAAAATATAGACTTAACAGAAGTCACCTCAATTCAAATGGCACTAGCCAACAATTATAGCCTTACGCCGCTGATCACCTTATTACCACTGATTTTACTCGCTGTACTGAGCATTAGAAAAGTGCCTGCAGAAGTGACTATGTCATGCAGTATTATACTCGCCGTGCTAATCGCGATTGTTTATCAGCAAGAAAGTGCTATCTCCGTGCTTAATGCGCTGTGGGAAAATACGCCCGAATCAACGGGTATCCCCAGTTTAGATGCTTTGCTTGGTCGCGGCGGCATTAGCAGCATGAGCTGGACCTTGCTGCTGGCTTTAATGGCTATCGCGCTAGGCGGAATTTTGCACGGCGCGGGATTTCTCACTGCACTATTAGCCGGTATCATAAAAAGAGTGCAACGCACTGCCACCCTTATTGCCACAACTATTATGTCCGGCTTCTTAGGTAACATTGCTATGGGAGAGGCTTATATTTCGATTATTCTAAGTTGCCAACTGTTTAAGCCCAAATATGAGCAACAAAATTTAGAGGCTGCCATTCTTTCGCGCTCAGTTGAAGAAGGTGCCACTATGACCACAGGCCTTATTCCGTGGACCACGGCCGGTGCCTTTTATACCGCCACTCTAGGGGTAGACGTACTTGACTACGCGCCCTATGCTTTTTTCAACTACCTCAATGCCATCATTGCAGTGGCAATGGCCGCCTTTGGCATTGGTCTTCTCAAACCGAAAACCAAACCAGCTTTGGCCGTTTTTACTTCAAGGGAGCTATAGTCACACCGCTGGCGATGGTAAATGTTCCGAGATTTTAGTAGCAGGTTTTCTTGACGGGATTGCACAAACCTTGGATGATAAATTAACATCCAATTCTACTGCAAATAAGAATAAATAGGTGCGCCATGCTTTGGGATACGTTAGGTACCGCGCGAGATATTGGTCGACTTAATGAGCTTGCATCGGTCTTAATCCGTTATGGTTTCGGCGATGTGCTGCGAAGACTTGGCCTAGCGAATGTGGTTAATGGCGCAGGTAAGGCACTGCATTGGAAGTATGCTTCGGAAATAACCAATGTAGATTCACCAGTCAGGTTTTGTCATGCCCTGGCTGAAATGGGGCCAACCTTTATTAAACTAGGACAGATCCTTGCGACACGCTCAGATCTGTTTTCTCCAGAGTGGATTGTTGAATTTGAAAAATTACAGGATCAAGCTCCTCCGGTATCATTTGAATTAATCTGTAAACAGTTACACGAAGACCTAGGATGTAGCCCGCAACAGGCTTTTGCCGAATTTGATCCTAAACCTCTCGCTGCCGCCTCCATTGCGCAAGTTCATCGAGCTCGATTACAAGATGGCACTGAGGTCATTATTAAGGTCCGCAGGCCGGGTATCCGACCGATAATGGAGGCCGATTTACGTTTACTTGCCCGCATTGCTGAAGTTATGGAGTCCGAGTCAACATCTTTACGGCGTTTTAGACCTCGTGAGGTGGTACGTCAATTTACCCACTCTTTGCGGCGGGAATTGGATTTGTTGGCCGAGTGTCGTAATGCTGAAAGGATCGCCAAAAATTTCAATAATGATCCAAAAATCGTTATTCCTAAAGTTTATTGGCCGTGGTGCCGTGAACGTGTCAATGTTCAAGAATTTATTGATGGTATTTCTGGGCGAAATATCGAAGCTGTGGAGAAAACAGGGTTAGATAGAAAATTGTTAGCCAAGCATGGCGGTCAAGCGGCGTTAAAAATGATGTTGATTGATGGTTTTTATCATGGAGATCCCCATCAAGGTAATATTTTTTATCTGCCGGAAAATAGAATTGCATTTATTGATTTTGGTATGGTTGGACGACTGTCTTTCGAGCGCCGACATCAATTGGTACAGCTTTTACATAGCATGGTTGAGTTGGATGCGCCTAGAGTTGTTGAAGTATTACTGACTTGGGCTGGAGATCCGCCATTAAATTGTGAAAATCTTACTTTTGAAGTAGAAGAGTTTGTTGATAAATATCATGGCGTTTCATTAAAGAACTTCAATTTGGGCATGATGCTTACTGAGCTGATGTCATTACTTAGAGAATATAGCCTTAACTTACCCCCTGATTTAATTATATTGATTAAAGCATTGATAACGCTTGAAGGCGTTGCCCTGCAGTTAGATCCTGACTTTGATATGGTTTTTGAAGCAGAGCCATTATTACACCAGCTAATGTTAGACCGATATGCACCAGATGCAATGGCCAAAAGAGGTTGGCAAGCTATTGTCGGTACCGCCGAACTGTTAACCGGATTACCGCATGATTTACAGCAACTTTTTCGCTCAGCGCGTAGCGGGAGATTTCAGCTACATGTTGATGTAACGAGGTTAAAAGCCTTTGGCAATCAACTTGACCGTGCTGCTAGCCGAGTGGCAATAGGTAATGTTGTAGCGGCCATGATTATTGGCTCTTCTATTGTGATGACGGTTGATGGTGGCCCGACCTTGTTTGGTTTGCCGTTATTTGGCGTACTTGGATTTCTGAGTGCTGTCGTTGGTGGAATATGGTTAGTGTTCTCTATCTGGTCAAGCGGACGGGGGAGATGAGTCGCTTTTTTCCCATTCAATAGATAAACATGGCCGTAACCGTTGGCGCTACATTGCAGGGTCATCGCATTAACATTACGGGGCGATAATTGATAACCACTTAATCAGGCATTTTTGTTTTGCGCAACATTGATGACAGTTCTATTGTGTGGAAAAATAATTATGCCACTTAAAAATAAACAGAATACAGTGAGCATTTAGCGCTAAAACGGCGACAAGGTGCAACAATCTGCCAATGCCTAGTGGTGTGCTTAAGGTTTAAGGCTTAACGTTTAACATCAATTATCCCATTTCATCCTTGATTAATATCAAACCGCTTGTGATGTTTGAATCTGCCATAATGCTCATCGATTTTCATCTAAAGCTCAATTTTTCGCTAATTCCCGTTCAATTTATACATTTAAATAGTGATAAATACTATCGCAATCAAAGTTGAACAACATTCTGTTAATTCATCATTAAAATGGGTCGCTTGGGTTTTCTTCTTTTTTGCGAAAAGGTAACGCATCATTTATATCTACAAGAGCGTTAATAAATGTTGAATGAGAAGAATACAGAAACTGTCTATGCGGATGTCATCAATTGGGTCTGCTCTACGTAGTAACAATTTTTAGTTGGCACATTTAAATTTTTGGCATGCAAAAAAGCCTCAAAATCGAGAGGCTTTTTTATTTATAGAACAAATAAAATCTATTTACTATCTAGTTATTTACCGCTGCAACATCTTGGTAAACTTTAAGATCTGTGTGTATTTCGTCTTTAAGAGGACTCAGTTTAAATTTACGGATTTTAGCAAACTGGTAAACAAATACGCCGAGATTAAATGCAATACTGATAATACTAATTAACCACATTGCATCAGTATTATGCGAAGATTTAACCGCATATGCGCTAGTATCTACGAATGAAGGGAACGTCATTACAAACATCATCCAGAAACCTAGTGTTGATGCTCTGTGCTGTAACCATGCACCTTTTTTGATAAAGAAGGCCGGAATAGTACAAGAAAGAAGTAGACACATACCGGCATAGAATGAATGATCTGGTACACAGTTGTACACGTAAGCAAAGTTCCATAGGTCATACGCGATGATCCAGAACCAAAGCATATCTGGCCACATCATATCTTGAGATTTATTTTTACTGATGTAGATACCAGCCCAACCACAGATTGTAACGATGTTTAAGATACCCGCAATAGCGTTAAGGATGTTCCACTGGCCGCCAATAATAAGCATACCATCGTGCATACCATTGAAACCAGAAGTCTGGAATTCACGCATAACAGCTTCAAAAATATTGAAACCTAAAATAAAGGCAGGAAAAAACAACAAATATTTATTATTAACTGCACCTTTAATATAACGGATAGCCATAAAACCAATGACACCAGCAAGACAAGAGTAAACTTTAACCCAAGCAAACCAACTGCCTACAGTAGTACCTTCGGCAGCTGTTGTTGGCCATACGAAGATGGTTAAAATAATCGGTAAGACAATGAAACAGCATATTGCAGCCCATTTACTGCGTCTAGATATTTCATTGAGCACAATTAGCGCGAGTGTGACTGCCACACCAACAAGCGCAGATTGCCAAGGGATTGTTTCAAAAAACATATATATATTCCTTTATTTTGTGTAGCTAAAGTAAAGCTTCCTTTGTGGATAAAAACGACCATTACAATTCACAGTTGGTAGTGTGAAATCTTTGCTTATTGTTGGTAATTTAATGAGTGAAAATGATTAATTAGTCGTTAATCAAATAGCTCAATATCCCCAAACCATAAAACGTGATTAAACGTCACGTTTTTATGATCTCGAGTTCTCGACTAAATGTCAAAATATAAATTCTACTTCTGTTTATTTTGTGTTCTAGATCTCTAATTAATACTTGTAAGATCACTTTTACTCAAATGCCGCAACATAATTACCAAGCTGAATCTGATTTTTTAATATGCTATATTGAGCCAATTATTTATTCTATATTATGAGCAAGAGCTTAATCAGATGAATTTAAAACAAGCCACCAACCGAAAAAATCCTAGTCAAAATCGTAGTAAAGAACGAGTGGCAATAATCCTTGAAGCCGTGAAGGGGTTAATTGAAGAAAGAAATATCGGTAACCTTAAAATTACCGATATAGCTAAACGTGCGAATACATCCCCAGCTTCGATTTATCGATATTTTTCAGATAAAGAAGCAATCATTCTTTCTTTAGCTGAACATTTTATGGAAAAAATCCAGCTTATCGTGGATAAACATGTTATTGCTCTGAAAACACTTGAAGACCTAGAGATGGTGCTAAATAATAATTTTGATGATATTTATTTATTACATAAAAATGAGTCGGCACTACGTCAAATTTGGTTTGAGTCGATTGATACCGATCTTGTTAATCTTGCGACCTTAGAAAGTAATGTCAAAGCCGACAAAATATTTCAAAGCGTACTCAAAGTCGCCCGTCCTAAGGATGAGATACAGTTAAAACAATTTATTTTATTGATGAGTCTTCTATTTAGCTCCGTCATACGCCTGTGTTTTTCTAGTGATGCGAGTACACCGGAACAGCTAAAGAAGATATATGTTGATACGGTTATGTCTGGTATGGCTAATTATATAGAATAAGAGAGAGGCGCGCCTGATTACCAATGTCGGAATACATGGGCACCCATTCCAACGGCTAATCTGCATGGGTGTCCCACGTTTATAGGGCCACTGCTACGGATTTCAGTAGAGGCGTAGCTGGACTGTCAACGCCTATGTTTATAAATATCAAGGCAGTACAACCGCTTGTTGCGGTACATGAGTCGCATCAAAGCAATGACAAGAGTGAACTGTAGAATAGATACCTAAGGCCATCGGTGAACACATTATTGCCTTGACCCACCGATGGGGTTGCATATGTGGCATAAATTTTTAGACAATGATGAACCGGCTCGGTTAGATAACCTGTTAGCTCGTATTTTTGGAACAATGTGAATAAACACCAATATGACGCAATACCCCGCTAAAATATCTTTATTTGATTACTGAGTTATCAAATAAAGATATCGTCTAGTTTTAATGATCGAATCGCTACAAAAAAGCCCTTCAAGAATTAAATTCATGAAGGGCTCTGAGTCTTTGTTATAAAGAGTTTAATTAAGTATTTTCTTTAATAACTAGTTTATAGTCTTTTGAATCTGTGAATATTTCATCTTTTAAAGGATTCAGTTTGTGTTTACGGATCTTATTAAACTGGTATACCACAAGGGCAACATTTGCCAGTAGTGCGACCAAACTTACAATGAAGAATGCTTTTGGATCATGCGTTGTTGGAACTGGTGCAATTTTATCTGCGAACTGAGGAACAGACATGACAAACATGATCCACAAGGCTAATGTTGAAGCGCGATGCTGTAGCCAAGCACCTTTCTTGATGAAGAATGCAGGGATAGTACAAGATAGTAACAGTACAACACCCGCGTAGAAAGAGTGATCCGAGATACAATTATAAGTGTAAGCGAAATTCCAGAAATCATAAGCAATGATCCAAGGCCAGATCATATCAGGCCAGATCATATCTTTTGACTTATCTTTTGAAATAATAATTCCAGCCCAACCACAAATAGCAACAATGTTAAGTAGACCTGCAATACCATTCATGATGTTCCATGAACCTGACATCATCCAAAGTTGGTTAATGATTTCGCCATCCCATGCACCATAGCTATAGACTTGGAAATCACGAATACAGGCTTCGAAGATATTAAGAGCAAGAATAGCCGCGGGGAAAATTAACACATACTTATTTTTAGAAAGACCAGGAATGAAGCGAATGGCCATAAAACCAATTGCACCAGCAAGACAAGAGTAGGTTTTTACCCAGTTAAACCAGTTGCCTGTACCGTACTCATTACCAGGTGCTGCAGTGGTTGGCCAAATGAAGATGGTCAAGATGATAGGAAGCACTATAAACATAGAGATCCCACCCCAACGGGTAGTACGAGCAAATTCATTGAAAGCCATTAAGGTAAAGAGAACCGCAATCGCGATCCCCCAACCTTCAATATTTGGCATATTATATAAAAAACCCATAGTATTTCACTTCCTTATAATTTAAAAATAATCAGAGTTGTTTTCTACTTAACGTCATTCGGTTTATTAACTGGAAATTTAATTGGCCTTAACATTAGCAAGCTAAATATCTCTCTTATTAAATCGATACTATCTGCAGTTGCATAAAATCGCTTAACTCGAATAACGTCGAGCAGTATTTATAGCAAAAAGCAATGGTACATTTTTTTGAGATGGTGAAAAATTACTAATCTCAAGTATCAACAATAACCATCAAGTGGCGAGTAACTTACTCCTATAATCAACGATTTTCAATAATCTAAATCACAAATTAGTGTATTTACTCTAAAAATATATGTAAACCACTATATCTTTCTGTTTTTAAAGGTTTTAATATTATTATTTAAATTGAATTATAGAGTGGAAATCGATGTCGTGGCTAGACTATTATCAATTTTTTACGATAAAATAAACGTAAAAAGAACTAATATTTCTATGGAGTGGTTTATATAATAAATCACTAATAAAACATCGAGGTTTAATTTTTTGGAGTGAGTTGTACTCGAACACTTTATATTACCGATTACTAAAAAAGCACTTCAAGAAGTAAAATAAAAAAGGGTTCAGGATGTTTATAATCTAAAGTTTAATTAAATTTCTCTTTAATAAAATTTTATAAACTGCTGTGGTTGTAAATATTTCATTTTTGATGGATTAGGTTTGTGTCTACGGCTTTTTTTAACGGGTAGACTAAAAGTGCAAGATTTTTCTTTGCCGTATTCATTGCTAGTAACCGCTTTCGTTGGTCAGAACAATATAGTAAGTATAATTGGAAGTACAATTAGAGAGAGTGATAATGCCTCATTTTTTAGAACTACCCAATGGATTGAAAGCCATTAAAGAAAAGAGCACTATTTATGTCGAGAAGCAGGCAAATTCAAAGCCAGCGGACCATTTTTTGCACGCAGTTGCTGGTGTTAACCTAATTGTCGTTCAGTGGAAACATATCTCGAGGTCGCGGCATTAGTATGACCAGTCTGCCTGAAGATGTTGTACTGACCCAATCTAAGATCAGTCAATGGGTCATCAACTAATCGAGGACAACGCTGCAGAGCATTGCAGATTATTTTTTATGGTGCGTTAAGACCCAATTAAACCAACCCATGCATTGACGGACGCCGCCAAAGTAGATCAGAACTTGAAAGGCGCGACACAACTGGTGCAACAGTTTTATGGTCATAGCAAAAAACACAACAATCGCTCGAAACAAAATTAACAATGTTCTCTGTGATCTTGACCATTACATTCAGGTGAGGGGGCGGGTTCACAATTTGAAGAATATCGATGTTGATCTTGTTGTTGCTCAAGGTTTACCTGCGAAAGTAGCAAGGTCGAAGACCCGCCGAAGGGCTCCCTTCTTGATACTGTAGCGCAAGTGGTCAGCCTATGGCTGAAGGTCAAGTCTTTGTGTTCGCCTTTTTTTGATCATGAGCATCTTTTTTAAGTCGCAAAGCGGGGTGATTGTGGCTTAAAAATACTGAGCATTAAACGCTAAATGAGTGAGCCATTAATGCTAGCCATTACAATGATCCGTTCATCAGGCCTTGCTCATTTTAATCATGCCGAATAACAATTTTCATATTTACTTTTTAGTTTAATAGCTTAATAAATTGCACCGTGATGACCAAATAAAATACGATTCCTCGTTCTGCGCGAAGGTAAGCCACCGTATGCGATCTATTTTCGGTTGAGTTACAAAGGCGCTGAGCTTGTTAACTTCACCACTTTAATAGATTGGCGTGTGCAGAGGGTACAGTCAACGTCATAACGGCTAGAGGAGATTAAACCGCGACTTATACGAGTCTTGCAGTGTTTTAGAACGATCTTTATAATCAATCATGTCACCAATATTGATGATGATTTTTAAATCTTTAGTATTATTTTTCACCGACTCACCCAAGACTTCATTGGCATTGGTTTTTATAAATACTGGTAATATCGGCAATCTATTTTTCATCGCGATGATTTGAGCGCCTTCTTTAAACTCAGTCAATGTTTCATCACTCTTGTTACGCGTACCTTCAGCGAACACACTAATAGAGTAACCTTTGGAAACCTTGTTTTTAATGTCCGTGAAAAACGAACTCATTTTACTTGATTCTCTATCTAGCAATACTGTGCCAGCATTTCTGGTAAACATACCAAAGAAAAACGAATTATAAAGTTCTTTCTTCGCAATCCATAAACTGTTAATTCCCTTATGCTTTAGAGCAATCTCGACAATTAATGGATCGATAATACTTCGATGATTCGACACGATAAGATATTGACCACCTTGATTAACCTTCTCAATGCCTTCAACCTCTACACTAATATTCAAGCGAGATAATAGCGTTTCTGCATACTCCAACCGAATTCTCGTCATGTCATCGGGTGTGTGATCACCTTTTAGCTTAATACCGAACTTATTGGTTAAATAAAGGGCGTATATTGCTTGTTTAATTTGATTCAGTGTCAAGGGCGCTCCAGAAAATGACTGCCATAAAAGTTGCTGCATCATAACAGTTTCGTCAGGGGCGGGTCTTTACTTTCTACTGTCAATGAGTTTGACTCGGTTGAAGACCTACTTGCTAAGACGTTTAGCCATGTTAACGTCTTATGTGATAGTCAGTCGTTAAGACAAAGGTATAATAACAGCTGCTAAAGACCTACTTGCCAAGAGACTATGAGCTATTGATCTTTTGAGATGAATTTTGGAGTATTTTGCTGCAATGTGTGGCCATTTTGTCTAAGGCAGAGCTTATGAAGTATGGTTTTCTACATCAGCAATCTATAACGCAGCACCAATCCAATACATAATTTACAGGCCCATTCCGCCCGAAAAATGCAGCTAAATGGTTGTACATATTTATAAGCAAGGGGGAATTATTACAAGCTAATAGCTTAAAATGACTCGGTGTCACCCTTGAAACACGATTAGCCTTGGTTTATTTTAACAACATGTGAGCCCCAAAGATAAACACTCCCTAGTTGTTTCACCACTCACCGCTTCTTTAAGCCATTTATAAATGTTTATTAAAACGCTTGGCCGCTAGCAACACCCCAATACAGGTAAAGCCGAGTAACCACAGTGCATCCTGGCCTAGTGACATGACTTCGGCTTCTCTAAGCACAATGCCTCGCACCATACGAATAAAATGGGTTGCAGGCAGAGCTTCCGCTACCCATTGGGCTCCAATGGGCATAGCTTCATAAGGGAACATAAATCCAGATAACAAAATTGATGGCATCAGCACAAAAATGGTTAACTGCATCGCTTGAAGCTGGGTTTTCGCAATGGTACTAATGACCAAGCCCAATGCTAAACTGGCGCAGATAAACAAGAAAGAAGCGAGTAGTAACGAATCTAAGCCGCCGCGGACCGGTACTGAAAATATCCAGTGTCCAGCACTGAGAATAATCGCCACTTGGATGAGTCCAACCAAGATATACGGAATGATTTTACCCAGCATAAGTTCCAGTGGGCGAACCGGCGTTACAATTAAAAACTCCATATTTCCCAGCTCTTGCTCACGAACAATCGCCGCAGAGGTGAACATAATCATCGTCATCGTTAGGATCACCGCCAGTAAACCGGGCACAATATTGACCACTGAGCGCTGCTCTGGATTAAAGTATTCAACCACTTCAAATGTCGGTACACTCATTGTGATTGAGCGGTTAGCCACTTCATCCAGTGGTAGTTTTCTTAGCGATCGGATTGTTGCGGCAACCATGGTATCGGAACCGTCCAATAGCCATTGTCCAACGGGTCGAGTAATTTGCGATGATCCCTGTTTTGGATCAAATGCAGGGTGAATTAACAGTCGTTGAGGTAAATCGACGGGTAAATAAAGCACGGCTTTGACTTCGCCATTAGTAATGGCTTTTTCAGCTTGATCGATAGAGTAATATTGATGTTTAAAGTCAACTGCTTGCGTAGCAATTACTGTCTGTTTGATTGCCCGGCTATAGGTGGTTTGACTCATGTCGATAATGCCAGCGGGCACATGGCGAATATCGGTATTGATGGCATAACCAAATAACATTAATTGCAGTAATGGGATCATCACAATCATGCCAAATGTCATCCGATCTCGAGACAGCTGTTTCATTTCTTTGAAGACAATGGCAACTAATCTACCCCACATGTCGACCTCCGGTACTGGTGACAAATACATCTTCAAGACTCGGACGAACGATTTCAAGCTGATGTTGATCACAAACAGTGCTCAGAAACTGCAAAGGCTCCGTTATAGACTCATTGACCAGTACTCTTAAGCGAGTACCAGATTGGGATGCTGAAATAACCGCGTCCACAGCAGTTAGTTTTTGTTTTAACTCCCTTATATTATCGCCACTGACTTCGATAACCGTGGCCCCCATTGATTGCATTAACTCACGCGGGGTTCCATTTGCCCGTTTGATGCCATTTTCTAAAATGGCCAATTGATGACAGCGCTCTGCCTCATCCATATAGTGCGTCGACACCAAAATCGTTGTGCCACTGTCACTAAGATCAAACAGGTGCTCCCAAAAGTCCCGTCGATTTTGCGGGTCGACAGCAGAAGTAGGTTCATCAAGAAACAGCAGTTCAGGGCGGTGCATGGTGGCGCACGCCAGCGCCAAGCGTTGTTTTTGTCCACCGCTCATGGTGCCGGCTAACTGCTTTTGTTGCGGCTCGAGGCCATATTGTTCCAATAAGCTTGCCACGCGGGTTTTATCTTTAACACTATAGATGGCCGCAACGAAGCGCATATTTTCCAATACCGTTAAATTGTCATACAAGGAAAATTTCTGCGTCATATAGCCAATTCGGCTTTTGAGCGACTCTTCATTACCTTGCAGTGGTAAGCCTAAAATAGTGGCCTTGCCTGCACTGGGTGTTAATAACCCAGTTAACATCCGTATGAGTGTTGACTTACCACAGCCATTGGGACCAAGAAAACCATAAATACTGCCTTTCGTAACCTGTAAATCCAGTTGATCTACCGCGACTAAATCACCAAATCGACGGGTTAATCCTTGTGTTTCGATCACATATGCGGGTTGTTTCATGGTAATCGAACCTCGACACCAATCCCTATGGGTAAGTTTTGATCGCTCGGTAAGTCAATCTCAGTTAAATACATTAACCGGGCACGATCTCGCTCGTTCAGTGCGAAGTAGGGCGTAAAAGCTGGAGTACTTCGAATGTTACGCACGGTTCCCATGACAGGTTGTTCTTGACCATCAATCCATACCGCTACTGTGTCTCCTTGGCTAATTTTACCCAAAGCAGTGGCAGGCAAATACACCCGCGCATAAAGTCGGTCACTGGCCAGCAGTGTCACTAATTGAATGTTGGCCGCGACGCGGTCGCCAAGCTTCCAAGGTAAAACATCTACCACTCCCGCTTTGGGTGCTCGTATGCTTAACTCGGCTAAAGATTGTTGTGCATCGGCTAATGAAGCTTGTGCTACGTCAGCTTGCGCTTGCGCCTGCGCCACTTCTTCACTGCGGGTGCCATTTTTAAGCTCAAGCCATTGCTGCTTAGCTTGAGTCAATTGCGCTGCCGTTTGATCTCTTATTGCTTTGGCAGAATCAAAATCGGCTTTTGCCACTATTTTTTTAAACCAAAGATCTTTCATTCGCAGATAGCTTTTTTCTGCATCTTGCGCTTGTGCTTGCACTGCAAGCATCGCGGCATAGGCCGCAGCAAGCTGCTCTAAACGAGTGCCCGTTTGCAGTTGATTTAGCTTTGCTTGTGCTTGGACTAGGGTTGCTTGTCGCTGGTCAATCAGCCATTGCGCATGCCGGGGATCAAGTTGAAGCAACAAGTCTCCAGCGTTCACTTTTTGTCCCTCTTCAACCAAAACCGAGCGGATCTGTTCCGCAACAGGTGCAGAAAGCATCATTCGGTCTCGTTCAACTAACCCCATTGCGCGATTACCTTCTTCCCCAGAACAACCCGCGAATAGAAGCATAATAGGTAACCAAAATAGCAGACGTTTCATCATTAAACTCCTGATCCTGAAGCTCGTATCGATGACTCTTGGAATAATCCTTGATTCATCACCAGCATATTGTGTGCAAGCAGTTGGTCTAACATGGACTCGCTAAGGGGTAAATCCAATTCTTTGAGTAATACTTTGGGCGCAATCAGTGGAAAGACCATTAAGCTGATAAAACTTAAACGTACCCATTTGGGATCAAGCTGTGGATTGAGTTTTTGTTGATCGGATAATTCCTTAATCCAGTCTCCGGCATAACCGATCATCTCATGAATTACATTCGATACAATGGTGAACGCTTCATCACTATCCTGTTGATTCAATGATTGGAAAATTAATCTAGGCAGTGCAGGGGTTCTTTCCATCATTCGATAATAAGCCCGCATTAGTGCTTCTGGAGAGTCTTTTTGATTTTTTACATCATGTTTAAACACAATGGCCACGGGGGCAATCGTTTCTCTCACCATGGTTTCAAATAAACCTGCTTTGGAATCAAAGTAGTAACGGATCATCGCGGCATCGACACCAGCACGCCGAGCCAGTTCGCGAATAGACACTCGATCATAGCTGTTGTGAAGAAAACATCCTTGTGCCGCGTCGATGAGTGCAGCGCGAGTTTGGGTCTCTCCTTTGGGTCTTCCCGGTTTATCTGCCATCTCAAACTCCATTAATTCATCTGTTGATGAATAATAGCAAAAATGGGCAAAGAAAATAGAACATTAATTCCACAATGTATGTTCCCGTGCGGAATTACATCAAGGAACGGTGTCTTATCAACATTAATAAATAGTCGACAATGAGGTGAAAAAATCATTTTATGACCAAAGCCACTGGAGGGGAGCACAAAAAAGGGGGCCGCGATAATTATTGTTGGTATTTGTGGCGATCTTCGTCGGGGTTAAATCAGACAATATATTGTTGTTTATAAAGCGATGAATCGTTAATAAACGGATTGAGTAGTTGAAGGCATAAAACGCTAGCCCCCGATCAGATAAAATCTAATATCCTACCTGCAGAATATTCACCATCACAGCTGTGGATGAATATAAGCCTGTGGCGACTCTAATTTGACTCCCTTTATTAACTTATAACGATGCGATGGAGATCTGTTTATAGATTGTTTTTTATTTAGTTTGCTGTTGCCGTGTTTGTCCACACAGTGAAGACTAAAAACTAATTTGCTAAATCGATACCAACGGCTTTAATTAACAATGTACGGACTCTCTTTGATTGAATGTTTGCACTTGTAATATGGCACATAGTGCCATTTGGTCAGGGGAGTCCATAACATTGGTTAGCTAACAAATAACACAGGGGACTAAATGAATCTAAACCTGTTTGACTCCTTTCCTATCGCTGGCGGCTATGTTGGTGTCTCGATACTCATGTTGGTTTTCAACGAAGTGGGCTATCAGTTCGGGGCACATGCGCGAACGAGTCAAGACAAGGAGGCTCCGAGCTCGTTAGGCTCAATGGTTGGGGGTTGTTAGCCATGCTCGCTTTTGTCCTCGCCTTCACATTTTCTATCGCTTCTCATCAGCACGATCTCAGAAAACAGAGCGTTCTCGAAGAAGCGAATTCAATTGGCACGGCATACCTGCGAGCTGACTTGCTTGATAAGCAATACGCAATAAAAGTGAAACACCTGTTGCGAGAATATGTCGACATTCGCCTAAAGGCCGCAAGTGGCAGCACCCTAGACACGGCCATGGCAGGATCCGTTGAGATCCATGACCACCTGTGGGCACTGGTGTCTGCAGCAGCGAAAGATCGCCCAATACAAACACCTCACTAATGATCCAATCCATCAATGACATAATCGATATGCACCAAAAACGAGTGACCGCTGGGCTGCGCAATCGAATCCCCAGCAGTGTCTGGATGGCGCTCATAGGCATCATCGCACTCGCAATGATAGCTATGGGTGCTGAGGTTGGGCTTACTGGCAAGCGAAGATTGGTGGCAATGATCCCTTTGGTACTGGCTTTTGCAGTGCTTGTGGCGCTCGTTGTGGATCTTAATCGCCCTCAAAGCGGGTTAATAACAGTAGGGCAGCAGTCGATGGTCGATCTGCAGCGCAGCATGAGTCGATAATATAAATAGCCAATGACGTTGGGCATGCCGCTATAGCTAACAATTTGCACAGCGAACACGTCACTTTATTGAAACCGTGGCATCGAAAAAGTGCAGACGCTGTAAAAGTGACCAAGAGTATTTAGCAAGCCGTGTTTCTGTTTGTTAAGAGGTGTCAGTTAATTAACGACGGCGAATAAAATCCGTTTCAGAATGTCAGCGTGGGCCAAAGCAAAGGCGTTATGCTGAAATGAAAGACTCATACACTTTATTGAATTTAAAATTTTAAATGATGACTTTAAGTGGGTATAGCTATACTTACATAGGTTTGGTGCGCTGGCTTCATTATTGTTGATTTAACCTAATGCTGACAAGTTACTCATAATGGATACCGCGGTGATATTACCAATGCCTTTAATGCTTTGAAGGATATTTTTATTAGCCAGACATTCAGGGTTAAAACTCTGGCTGGCGTTGTTTGCTGTCGACGCAATGGGTGAATATGAGCGATTGGTTAATTTTATTTGGCTCCCTTTCTTCACTTATAATGATAAGAAATATAGATGCCTGTTTATTTTTTATTTTGAAATAAGCCTGAAATTAGCGCCTGATTTTGTTAACATCCTTCCACAATATTCAATCGACTGTTAAATCGACTGTTAAATTAACAGGGCAAGGCCGCTCTAATCGAGGATTTATGAAGATAAATAAGGACAAATACAGTATAGATAATACCGATTATACTGTCGGGCAAGATAACATTCAAAAATGGGGTTTTGATATACATAACCCTGTATTTGGAACGAGTGCAGGCTTAATCGCGGCTTTTTTAATTGCTATTTTAATTATCGACCCGGCAACATCAAAAGAATTTTTAGATGGTATAAAATGGCAGATTATAGGTGCATTTGACGGCCTCTTTATGTGGTCTATGAATATTTTTGTGATCTTCTGTCTGGCATTAATTGTCTCACCTTTTGGTAAAATTCGCCTAGGTGGTGACGGCGCAAAAGCCGACCATTCAAGACTTTCCTGGATAGCGATGCTTTTTGCTGCAGGTATGGGCATTGGTTTGATGTTTTGGGGCGTAGCTGAGCCCGTAGCGTATTACACTGGCTGGTATGAAACGCCACTCAATGTCGTCGCCAATACCCCGGCAGCAGCAGAACTTGCACTGGGTGCAACTATGTTCCATTGGGGATTACACCCTTGGGCGGTTTATGGCGTAGTTGCCTTATCGTTATCTTTCTTTGCTTACAACAAAGGCTTACCACTTTCCATACGGTCTGCTTTTTATCCGATATTAGGCGACCGCACTTGGGGTTGGCCGGGACATATCATTGATATTGTAGCTGTGATAGCCACATTATTTGGTCTGGCAACATCCTTAGGTTTAGGTGCCCAACAAGCTGCGGGTGGTTTCCAGCACGTGTTTGGCATTGAAGGAGACCTCTCCTTGCAAATCATTATTATTGTGGTAGTGACTATGCTGGCGATTGTCTCTGTGGTACGCGGCCTTGAAGGTGGTGTTAAAGTAATTAGTAATATCAATATGTTACTTGCTGCTGTTTTAGTTATTTTTGTTGCACTTGTGACCGCTGCTGTTTCTATGGGTACTATTCCCACCACCATAATGGGTTATGTTAAGAATATTATCCCCTTGAGTAATCCAATTGGCCGTGAAGATGAAGCTTGGATGCACGGCTGGACCGTCTTCTATTGGGCATGGTGGATTTCATGGTCTCCATTTGTGGGTATGTTTATTGCTCGTATTTCGCGCGGCCGTACGGTACGTGAATTTCTTACCGCAGTATTGATTATACCAACATCAGTGACTATCTTATGGATGTCTGTCTTTGGTGGTGTCGCTATTGACCAAGTTGTCAATGAAGTCGGCATATTAGGTAGTGAAGGGTTAACGGACGTTCCGCTTGCGATGTTCCAGATGTTTGATGCGCTGCCATTAGGTAATATTTTATCAATGATAGCTGTACTACTGGTACTGGTTTTCTTTATTACCTCTTCCGATTCAGGGTCGTTGGTCATAGACAGTATTACTGCCGGTGGTAAAATTGATGCGCCGGTTCCGCAACGTATTTTTTGGGCATCAATCGAGGGCGCTATTGCCGCTGTGCTACTGTGGGTTGGTGGTACTGAGGCGATTGAGGCACTCCAAGCAGGTGCCATTTCGACGGCGCTACCCTTTACCATTATTTTATTGGTAATGTGTGTCAGTTTGTTGATGGGTATGCGTACCGAAAAGCATAATAAAAGCTAGTTTCTACTTGCTACAAAAAAGCCGATGATTGAATCATCGGCTTTTTTTTTGTCTAGTATTTATTGTGCTCTCATCACAGAGACGTTATAACCACAATTTTTTAATCGCAGTGTCGGGACTAAAATGATATTTAATTTGAGCCTGCAGTAATTCTGCGGTGGCAATTGCATCGGTTAAAGCATCGTGAGGCGCGTAAGCGGGTAAGTTGTAGCGATCACGACTATTAGCAAGACGAATGGACTCTGGGCGTTTTCTTTTAAAGAAATTAAGCAAGCCCGACGTATTAACCCGTTGCAAATTAGCCTCAATCTGCATGGTATCTATAACCGGAAAGATAATACCTTCATTAATCAACAAGCGTAAAGTGTGATCAAGAAAATCACGCTCAATATGCCGGTAATGTACCACCACCACTTTTCCTGCCAGTTCAGCTAAAAGCTGCTCTAAAATACGCAACAGATCAGGTGCATCTTGTAAATCCGAGTGGGTGATACCATGAATAATAATTGAGTTTTCTTGTAATTTATCCTGTGGATTGAGATACCATTCTTTTGCTTTGCGGCAAAAAATACGCTGTAAATTAAAGGGTACCAAACCAATGCTAATGATGCCGTTTTGCTGTGAATCTAAGCCTGTCGTTTCAAAATCAAGCGCGACAAAATCAATATCATTTAACGGCGTTTCATTGCTATAGGTACCGGTATTATAAAAATCAACCAAGCGTGGATCTTTACTGTTTTTAGCTTTTAATTTTAGCAAGGCTGCCCAGTTTAAAATCTCCTGGTTACTGAAATTGTTCATGAGTTAACCTTTAAAGTTTGTTTGAAGTATAGCGATATTTTAAAAAGTTTTGTGCATTGCTTAATACTAAAAAAGCATCTTTAAGATTGCGTCTTTCAAAATCAGACATACTTTCCGGTTCAATATTATTATCAGGCTCAATCCCAGACTCTATATCGGATGACTGATGACGCAATCGTACCAAAGAGATAAGCTCCATTGCATGTTGTAAATCTTCGCCCTTTGATTTAGGCAAAATACCTGCTTCGATAATATCATCTAAGCGTTGAAATGAGTTTTGCGATTGTGAGCCGATCGCCAAGGCATGCACTCGGATCAGATCCGCCAATGGTGCAGTACCACGACGTTTTAAATTAATAGCGTTATTATGGCGGCCATCTTTTTCCATCACAAAATCTTTAAAAAATCCCAGAGGGGGTTTACGATTAAGGGCATTGTGCGCCAAACAGGCTAAAAATCGGTTGTTTTTCTTGGTCTTGCGAAGGATAAATGCATTTAATTGCTCAGCCCATTTTACTCGGCCATAGACACCCGTAAGATCAAAGAAAATAGAGCAGTTTAATAAAGCTTGAGGGTTTGGATTATCTATCCAATCACCGAAACAATCTTCCCACTGAGATCGTGTTTTGCGAAACTCAGGGTTGCTTGCCATAATATCACCAGTGCAGTAACTGTAACCGCAGGCAGCCAAACCATCACAAACAAAATTGGCTAGCTTTTCAAAATAGGCACCATGCAACGCGACTTGATAGCTATTATCAAGGATTATGGCATTATCTTGATCGGTTACCATCAGTTGCTCATCACGAGCCATAGAGCCCAATGCTAAAAAGCAGTAGGGAACCGGCGGGGGGCCGAACATCTCTTCGGCAAGTTCTAATAAACGCTGTTTAAAGTTGCGACCGATTTCAGACATTGCCCGCCCGACCATATGTGAATTGGCATCTTCGTTAACCATGCGCACAAAACAGTTTTTTAACTGTGCAGAAAGCAGCACTAAATCCTCACTACTTTTCTGCTGAAAAATACTGCTTACAAATAACAAACTATTTTGCGATTCGTAACGGATAATATCTGCAACTTCAATCAGACCAATGGGCTTTTTATTTTTTAGAATAGGTAGATGATGAATGTTATAACGCAGCATGAGTAGCATTGCTTCAAAAATATAAGCGTTATGATCCAGTGAAATCAAATTGGTCGACATGACTTGTGAAATAGGATTATCAACATTTACCCCAGCTGCAATGACGTTAGCGCAGAGATCATGTTCAGTAATAATACCAACGAAACTGCTATCCTGCGGGTCTTCTATATCAGGATCATTTATTAATGCAGCAGAAACATTTTCTTCGGCCATTATCTTAGCTGCCGCTTGAATAGTGCTATTACAGGAAATAACGACTGCTTCTCTCGTCAATAATGTTTTCACTTTGGAAGTGGTCAGCGCATTAGCATCATCGCTTTTACCTTTTACCGCCTGTTTTAAACGGGTAGTATCTTCTACTTCAACAAAATCAGCAAAATCGTCATAAAGCTCGCATAAGTTAGTGAATACCGATTCTGGAATACAGTATACCAAGGTATCTTTTACCGCTTTGGCTGGGAAACGCACTTTATTATTGGTGAGTAAGCCCATTTGGCCAAATAACTGTCCCTGATCTAGACGATTGTACAGTTCACCTTTACGGCGATATAACTCTACTACCCCGCTGCGGATCATATACAGTTCACTGATTTTGTCATTAAAGTTAATAATCATGCTATCGGTACGGTAATAAGAAATCTCAACACTTTGCGCAATGTCGATTATGACTTGTTCTGGAAGCTGATCAAAAGGGGCGTACTGAGCGATAAAGCTTTTAATTTCGTGTAGTTCGGCTGACATTAATAGGCCTGCTAGTTGGTGATGACTGGAGCTTTTGTTTATATCGATTTAGATATTATACGAGTAAAGCTAAAATATGAGCAGCCATAATTTTTGCTGAATATTTAACTGTTGGTCTCGTCTTTAGTTACCTTGATTTGCTTGTCAGTAACAAATAATCGTTAGACCAAGATAAACAATCGTCAGTTTAAATGACACACCATACTATCACTGTGTTGGCGTATTGTACTTAAGCATTTCTGGGGGGCTGATAATATGACAGGAGAATTACACCTATATATTAACTATGAACATCGCCAAAAATGGATAAATTTTTTACTGGCAACCATCTTGGTGAATGAACGCTATGTTTATGCGGTGATAAGTAAATTGTTCATATATGACATGATAATCTTGATAGATCTCCCATTTATGTAAACTAACCTACTGTGATGATAACCCGATAATGCGGAGGTATTGGAGAACCGTAAACACGATTGTTCACAAAAATTTACCTACACGTTAATCTACACGTTAATTGAGACAAACAATATCAGTGTATTTGTACGGTATCAGAAACTGAACAGCAGGGTTTTAAGATGGAGTTCTACCGTAAAAAGGATAGCGAACAAGTGCTGCAACGGATTTTGTGCACCGTAGTGGTCTTTGAAAGATAGGCAAAATATGCACCAGCAAACTTTACTGCTGAGAAAGACGTTAATTCAAAGATACAAGATAATAGCAATCGATTCCAAAGAATTAACAAGAATATTGTCTATAATTAAGTGACTCGATTGTCTTATTTTTAATAAGACAATCTATTAATGATGAACTTAATGATGAACTTAATGATGAACTTAATGGGAGATAAATCATGAGCAGTTGGATTTTAGTCGCAGATAGCGCTCATGCACGTCTATTTAACGCCGAAACAGCAAAATCTGCATTAAATGAGATTAAGAGCATGATCCACCCCGAATCAAGACAACATGAACAGAAGCTAACCTCTGATCTACCAGGACGTCAGGCTGGTGGTGCAACGTTTAGTCACCATGCTGTGGGAGGTAAAACAGAGCCCAAAGAGTATGAGGCGGTAGAATTTGCTAGAGATATATGTAGATACCTTGAGGCTGAATATAATGCGCAAAAATTTAGCCAATTGATCGTAGTTGCTGAACCTCAGTTCCTTGGCAACTTACGCAAGGTAATGAGCGACAACGTCGCTAAGCTTATTACCCTAGAAATAGACAAAGACATAGTTAAGCAGGACATTGCCACGATTCGAGGTCACCTGCCCACTATTCTTCCACTTTTAACCTCATAATGCGGCCAAAGCATTTTTTATTAACCCATATACAGTGGAGGCAACAAAATTTAATAAGACCCAGTAGACTATTCGAGGGTAATGCTTACAGTTCTTTGTCGCGTTTGTTGTTGGTATCGGTTTGTTTGTAGAGTTGCCTGCACTGAATCGAACGACGACAAAAAAAGCTTTAGTTGCAGCTAAAGCCTGGGTCTCATATTTCCCGAAAGGAGAATTATTTGTTATTAGATGGGGGTATCCATACCAGTTGCTATAGTAGACATAAAAAAGATGCACATAAGCAATGCATGATACCTAAAATGGACGCTTCAAGCATGGAGTACATCTACTAAATAAGTCCACAAAAACAACATAAAGCCTTTGTTCATTTCGTTGAAAAAAGCAGCGATCATCAACCAGTCTATTCATGACGCAAGGTTTCTATCGAGTCTAGTTGCGCGGCCTTACGGGCAGGGAAGTAACCAAAGATGACGCCGACTGCAGCACAAAACACATCACACCCAATTCAACGCCAAATTCACTCAGCCATACAAGGTGAACAGCCAAAGGTATGACTGCCGTTTGTCGGTAATTAACGCCTGAACATGGCTAACGGCTTAATATTCCTTGAGCCTTTTGCTCAGCGCTTGCAATGCGGGATCGTTGGGCGTTTTTATCTGCAGTTTATTCACTTCGCTAAGTGCTTCATCGACTTTCCCGCTTGCTTCTAATCCCAAAATATACACAAAGGCAAATCTCAGGTTGGCAGGTTCGATTTGTGTTGCTCGTTGCAACGCATCCAGCGCCTGCGGCCATTGTTTTTCGATAACAAAGATTAGCCCTAAATTATGTAATGCCATGGCATGGTTTTCTTCAAACGCTAAAATTTGCTGTAACAAGGCTTTGGCTTTTTCAAGCTGGTTTGTCTCACGGTAGATACTGGCCAGATTCAATTTGGCGGGCAGAAAACTCGGTTGTAATGTAAGCGCATTAAGGTACTGGATTTGTGCTTGCTGCAGCTCGCCAATTTTGTAAGCTAGATCTGCTAGGGCTAGTTGTGCAGATAACAGATCCGGCTGCTGCTGGTAAGTGACTACCGCTTCCATCAGGGCCTCTTGCAGCTGTTTTTGCGCCTTTTCCGGTACACTCTGTCTCAAAGCCGGGGCTAATAATCTAATCGCCTGTAAACGGACATTTTTGTGTTCATCATATAACAGACCAAAACCGATCTGCAGCTGCATCGGGTAGGGAGCAGATTCAAGTGCACGGATCACGCCGAGTTTAACCAGACTCTGCCGGTCGTTTGCCGCATTATTCAATACCTCTAGGTTAGCGGTTTGCTGCAGATCCAGATAACCTAACAGGACAGCACGGCGCATGGCTGGCTGATTTTCATCTGCCACCAGCTTAGCGATTAATGCTTGTCCTTTGTGCGGATCCTGCTGATTAAGCAAAATTGCGGGGCCGATATCTGAAAAATCTGCAAAAATCTGACCTTTTTTATCCTGTAGCTGTGCTTGAGACCAGTGCGGATCCTTATCCTGATGACAACCTAGGCAAACATCCGGGGTGCCTAATATTTCGTTCACCCAAGGATTTGGTACGCGATAGGCGTGGTCACGTCTGTCATCTACGCCCATATATCGTTTGGTAGGCATATGGCAGTCTATGCAGAGCGAGCCCTTGGAATCCTGAGCATGTAACGTATGCTCGGGTGTCGCAAAAGCGGCGGGTAAATGGCACTGTAAACAGAGCGTGTTATCTTGGCTTAATATTTTTCCGCTATGGGCTTCATGACAATTACTGCAGACCACACCGGCACTGGCCATTTTACTTTGACTAAATGAACCATAGACATAGACCTCATCGAGAATTTGCCCATCGACATGATAAAGATCGGTTACGGCAAGGCGCGGAATATAGTGTTGGCTGAAATTCCCGACCCCTGCACCATCGGTTAATGCTACCCGCCGACTGTGACAGGCCGCACATTGATCCATTTGACCGTGGTCTAAGGAAATGTCGGTTTTTTGCAAGCGTACCGCTGTGGTTTTACCGTCGGCAAAGACCCAGTCATTGTGTTTCTGCAGTGGCTTTTCAAACCCCGAATTGACGGCATTTTTTTTAGATTTTTTTAACGCAAGATGTTGTGAAGCTGGGCCATGACAAGCTTCACAGCTGACATTGATTTCGCTCCAAGTCGTATTGTAACTGTCGGTGTTAACGTCATAGCCCCGTGTTAAGTCCGTGGAATGACACTCGGCGCAGCGCGTATTCCAATTATTAAACTGGCCTTGCCAATCAAATGGCGTATCCGGAATATGTGTGTCACTGTAAAGGTTATACCAGCGCTGCCCGCCGTCTGCCAATGAACGCGAATCCCAAGTGACGGTATAAGCCTGAAGTTTACCTGAGCCTATGTCGACTAATATCTGTTGCAGTGGATAAAAACCAAATACATAAGGCACGGCATAACGTTTACCGTCTTCACCTTTATTACCTGTTTGTATATAAAATCCTTGCTCATCTCGGTTAAAAACAGTCCAAGCATTTTCTGATTCAAACTTTACATTATTAAAGTTACCTAATACCGTTTCATCCGTTGCGGCTAACATTGCCTTTGCATGGTGGGATTGTTGCCAGTTGGACACTTCAGTTTGATGGCAATCGATACAACTTTTATTGCCGATATATTGCTCTGCGGCAACGAGCTGGGGTGTAAACAGAAAAAGCAGTCCAAGGAGTGTTATTCTTAAAACCATTTTTGCCTCATTTTAATATTATTAGCATAATACTTTCAATAATATTAGCAGTAACTGTATGATCATAAATAAAAAAAGCGGCAATTTGTTTAATCAATCGTGAAGTAAATCGACTTTGTGCCGAAAATAGTATAAATTTCATCGTATTAGGGTCTGGATCCGGTAATGTAGTGAGTCAGATATTAGCTTAGGCGTGGGTGAAAAAGAGGGTGCTGAGGCACCCTCGATGAGGATTTACTGACTACTCCCGGCTCCCTGTTGAAGTTTTTCCATTACCTGATCTAAGCTGAAACTCGCGGCTTTTTGACGAGGCGGAAAATCTTTAAAAGTGGCAAGATATTCACCGACATAAGCCTGTGCAGGGACAAACATATAAACATGATCTAACACCCAGTCATAGTAGGTATTAGAAGTCAGATCTGCAGTTTCATAGGGATCCATACGTAAATTGAATAATTTTGGCACACGCAATTCAACAAAAGGTTCTGCCCAAATCTGCAGTGTCCCGGTAGCTCTTTGCTCCAAAAATACGGCTTTCCAATTGTTGTAACGCAGCGCGGCTAAAGCACCATCATCGGTGAAATAGAAGATCTCTTTACGGCGGCCTTTGTCTTCTTCACCCAGCAGGTAAGGCAAGAAGTTATAACCATCAAGATGATTTTTGAATGTTTTACCGTTAGCTTTATAGCCTTTGAGTAATTTTTCTTTCACCTTGTCTTCGCCAGCAATCGCTGCGAAGGTCGGCAACCAATCCATGTGGTGCATAATCTGGTTCGAAACTGAACTTGCTTCGATCTTACCAGGCCATCTCACCATGGCTGGAACACGGTAGGCGCCTTCCCAGTTGGTGTTTTTCTCACTTCTAAAAGGTGTTAAACCGGCATCCGGCCAGGTATTCATGTGCGGGCCATTATCGGTAGAGTAAAAAACAATGGTGTTATCTTTGATACCCAGGTCATCGACTTTTTTCAATAGCTGGCCGACGTGTTTATCATGTTCAATCATTCCGTCGGCATAATTACTTACATTCGAGCTACCTTGTAATTCAGGTTTAATATGAGTTCGAAAATGCATACGGGTACCATTCCACCAGACAAAGAATGGTTTTTCGGTTTTTACAGTACGTTCCATAAAGTCCATCGCCGCGGCCACGGTTTCATCATCTATGGTTTCCATCCTTTTTTTCGTTAGCGGGCCGGTATCTTCGATTTTTCCATCAGCAAAGGATTTAATGACACCACGAGGGCCAAATTTTTTACGGAATGCCGGATCTTTAGGGTAATCAATATTTTCAGGCTCTTCTTCGGCATTTAAATGGTATAAGTTACCTAAAAATTCATCAAAACCATGTGCGGTGGGTAAAAATTCATCTTTATCACCCAAATGATTTTTACCAAACTGACCCGTTGCATAACCCATAGGTTTGAGGATCTCAGCAATAGTGGCATCTTCAGCTTGTAATCCAAGATCGGCTCCGGGTAATCCTACTTTACTTAACCCAGTACGCAGTACACTTTGCCCGGTAATAAATGTTGAACGTCCGGCGGTGCATGATTGTTCAGCATAATAATCGGTAAACATCATGCCTTCTTTGGCGATGCTGTCGATATTCGGGGTTTTGTATCCCATTAACCCAAAGGTATAGGCACTGATATTAGATTGGCCAATATCATCCCCCCAAATAACTAAAATATTAGGTTTTTCGGCTGCGCTCAAGTTTACTGCAGCGCACCCCAACGAAGCGGCGAGGATTAGACCCAACCTTTTAATTTTGTTGTTGCGTGAATGGATCATCCCAACCTCCAACCGATTGTTATTTATTCGGTTTTAAACTTCCAATGTTAGTTAATAATGTTGATTAACCATGTGTTTTCAAAATAAAACAATTCAAGTTTAGGTTATGTTTTTTTATTTGCAGATATTTTTTATCAAAAATCTTTATTTTTGATAAATTTTTATGTTGTATTTACACCGGCAGTTAAGGAGGCATTTAATACCAATTCGCATCAATAAATGGCCTAAAGTTGCACAAAATAATAAGTGACAGCTTGGTATTTTATTAACTAATAGCTGGCTATTACGAATGAAAACAAGGACGTTATCGTTTATGTTAACCCTCTAGATTGCTCAAATAGATATGCGCATTGGTATCACTGCTCCTAAGCCGATACGCCTAGCGCTGGAAGGGTACAATAATGATGAGGCTTGGTGACTGTTTAACACCTTGTAATTCATTGCAATGCGTTAGAATGCTATTGTTATCATTCCAGCCTCTTAATACCAATTAATCAGCAACGTCGGCATAGTGGGTTGTGCAAGCCCCTTGTGTCAGGATTGTTTAAGCAGATGTTATTGTATTATTCGTTTCTTGCGAGGAATTTGAAAAATAAAAGCAATGTAAAAAATCGACAATATAGGGCGTTCTATTATCGGGCTTAGACTAAAAACCAAGCTAGTGTTAACTCGCCTTGTTTAGTTGATTAACAAGACAGGTGATTTTTCCATATCTGTTTTTACCTTATAATATTTAGTAGCGAAGATAACCTGAACCCTTTACCTGATCCGACTAGACTGACAGATCTCAGTTCCTTAAGCTTATCTTTACTTACTCGCTTGATATCTTTAACCGTGATGACAAAAAGGGTGGCATTAATTGCTGTAACTGCATTGTTTGCCGTTTTCTTTACTGAATAAGCTTGATATTGAAGGTGAGCGCCTAGACTATTAATGCCAAGGGCGGCGGTAATTTATTATTAATATAATTAGTTGTATATGATCTTTAATATGCAATATCTTTTCAGTTAACAGTTATTTTTGTCATCACTTGATGCTTATTAGCTAAACTAGAGATATTGTAATAGAGTTGATCAAGATCAAGCGTGTTCTTTCTCTCTGGGCCTAAACTTATTAATGTTGATTAGTTCCAAGCCGTCTGATGATCCGTTGCAAACTTGTTTTTTGTTAGGGGATAAAATGAATTTTAAAGACTATTACACTGTATTAGGGGTAGAACCTGATGCGGATGATAAAGTAATAAAAAAAACGTATAAAAAACTCGCGGTGCAGTACCATCCTGATGTGAGCAAACATCCTGAAGCAGAAGCAAAATTCAAAGAAATTAGTGAAGCCTATGAGGTATTACACAATACTAAAAAGCGTGCCGAATATGACGAGTTGCGCCATCATCACCTAAATAGAACCCAACATCGCTATGCTAATCAAGGTGGTGCAAATGGTGCAGGTCAAGATTGGGGCCAACAGCAAAGTGATCCACAAACTGATCAAGAATTTGCGGACTTTTTTAATTCAATGTTTGGTGGAAGGCATTCAGGCTTTGAGCATAGCGGGCAACAAAGAAGTCACCAAGCTCAGCAGCCAAAAGGCCAAGATATCGAAATTGAGTTCCCGATGTTCCTTGAAGAAACCTTGGTCGACACTCTTAAGCCTGTAGCGTTTACCTTACAGCAACGTGATCCCCAAGGTCATGTTGTTGATCAGCCCAAATCTCTAAAAGTTAAAATTCCTGCCGGGGTTATTAATGGCGAACGTATTCGCCTTAAAGGGCAAGGTGGACCGGGACCGACCAAAGCCGATAATGGCGATTTGTATTTACAAATTCGTTTTGCGCCGCATCCTTTATTTGATGTTGATGGTCGAAACTTGAGTATTGTTGTGCCTATTGCACCTTGGGAAGCCGTGTTGGGTACCAAGCTTAAATTGCCCACGTTAACGGGTAATATTCAACTCAGTATCCCCGCCAATAGTCAGTCAGGACAGCGATTACGCATAAAAGGCAAAGGTTTACTCAGTAAAAAAGTGCAGGGCGATTTATTTGCGGTGCTTAAAATTGTGGTTCCGACATCACCAGATGAGACAAGCAAGCCATTGTGGACTGAGCTAGCCGAAAAAAATACATTCGACCCTCGTGCCAGTTGGAGTAAATAACCATGCTGCAGATTAATATAAACGAACAAGATTGTTGGTTGAGTAGCGATGAACTGTGTGAATGCAGCGATATTAGCTCGACATTATTACTTGAGCTCGTAGAGCATAGTATAGCCATTCCACTGCAAGGCGAGGTGATAGAACAATGGCAATTTAGCGTGGAAAATTTACATCAAGTTAAAAAAGCCACTCGAATTCAACGTGATCTTGCACTGGATTGGGGGGGCATTGGCTTAATTTTGCAATTACTCGATGAAAGAGAACAATTGGAGCATGAAGTCTATAGGCTCAAACAGCAACTTAGTCGATTTAAATCATAGGTACAAGTCGATTATCTGTCGGTGTGTTAACAAAAAACACAAGTCGATCCTCAGTGCTATTCGTATTTTCGGATCTTTCTGTAAGGATTGAGTCACGCAATAAATGCTGAAAGAGGCTATGATATTGATTAAAAAATGGATGGCATGGTTGCTGGCTAGTGTTGCTGACTATGGTTGCTGTCTTTCGCTCATCATCCTAATATTTTAGATAAAGCGACTCTTAATCCGGAGGTTGCAGCAAGGTAACAAGTACATATCTAGGTTAGTAATTAATTAAAACGGGTTAATACGTATAAACCTTCCGCCAATCAATAACCTAATTTGACTGCGATTACGTTGATTAGCATCAGCGTTTTATATTCAACCCCAGAGTCACGTTAACAGGGTAAATTGCGGCTTACTCCCCATCCCACATAAGCTCGCTATTGTTAAGACACACAACCATTGTGTGTTATTGGCGTATTAACCTTAATGACCGGCATTTAATACTCGCAAGATGGCTTTAGGTATGTACTCGAGTAGATCACTGGCAAGCACCCCATATTGGCTTAATTCATTTGCGGCTAACTCTCCTGCTAAACCATGCAAATATACCCCTAGGCACGCAGCGTTAAGTGGGCTGACGCCTTGGGCGCAAAATCCTGCAATCATACCGGTCAAGACATCTCCAGTACCGGCTTTGGCTAGCGCGCTGTTGCCAGTAGGATTAATGAAAATGTGCTCCCCATCGCTTATGACGGTGTGCTTACCTTTAAGCACCACGATCGTATTTAATTGTTTAGCCGCTAAGCTAGCAAAATGAACCCGTTGCGCTTGAATCATGTTGACATCTACATTTAATAACCGTGAGAGCTCTTTTGGATGTGGGGTAATAATGCTATTTTTGGTGAAACTAATCGGTTTTTGCGCGGTGCTTGTAGGATGGTGAAGTAAATGACTCATAAAGTTCAGTGCATCCGCATCGAATATCACCGGATGAGTATTCGCTTGGATTTCTGTTAGCAGGGCATAAAAAAATTCACTATTACCATCAGGGACTATTAAGCCATTTATAGGGTTAGGGTAACGGTTCAATTGATCTGTACTTTGGCTAATGCTCAATCCACTGCCTATTGAAATTACACTGGCTTGTGCGAGTTTATCCCGAAGTTGTAAAACAGCTTGGGGGGCTATGGATTGTGTATTTATATGTTTTATGTCAATAGCTTGCTGTGCTTGACGAGGTGGTAGCGGCAAGGTAACTACATTTGGGGTTTGCGCGCTCACACTGTCACAGACCGATGGGCTACTGGCTAATGTGACGTAACCTGCACCAACCCGCAGCGCTGATAAACTAGAAAGATATGCCGCCCCTCGATAATGTATCGAACCGGCAATATTCAGCACCTGGCCAAAGGTCATCTTATGACTGTCATCTGGCCTTGGCGGCAATATACTATTGATATATTCGAGCGTTAGTGTATTCATTGGTCTTCGCTGTTTAATATTAAATATTCATACAATAAAGTAGCACAAACAGAAAATGCTTAATGGCACCTAATGCAGAAATATTATGATATTTTTTACTCTGTGATTAACCCGTTAAGCTTGAATGTACCGTGGGCAATATTGTATCGATTATACCGCATGGGTTTAGGCATAATGTTAAGGGAAATGAATGACGAGAGTTGATAGGGCACAGGGATCATCTTTATGTATTTTACTGGTGATGACCAACGCTTTCTCGACTTAGCGGTCTGCCGTAGATCAATGGCATTGATAACTAAACTAATGATAATAACGCATCATTTACCGTTAACGGGATTATGATTAAGTCTATCGCAACAATATGAGACTCATGTATGACACTGTGGCAAGCGAGTAAGCAAGATGACCCTCTGGCTCCCAATAAAAAGGATATTAGACAAGATCCTTTAATCGCTAAGTTACTTGGGAGGTTACCAGCACAACTGGTTCAATCTTATACTGATGAACAACTTGAGGGTATTAAAGGCGCGTTAGGTCCAAATACATGGGGCAGCCACTTTATTGATAATCGGGGAACATTTAAATTTCCGTTTATAAAGTGGCGTTTTTATTATGTATTTCTACTGGGACGAAATAAACGTGCTTACACACGTCGTGAAAAAAATGCCTCGTTAGCGATCATGGTAATGTTAGTTTTTACGGTTATATTTGCCTCGATGCTACTTGGTTTGCTGGTGCTTTATATTATCAAGTCAGCATTAGGTATCGATTTATTTTCTGACACGTCATTAGGTATTTGGGATCAGTTTAAGCAATGGTTAGGCTAACCACGTTTATTGATTGCTTTTAGCTAGGGTTTGTCTGATTGTCGGAATCAATATTTTATTGAGATGGTAAGTTGGGCTGTTTTTCCCCTGTAAACGCTAACAGGCCGTCGTCATCATCTTCTGCAAAGTTTAGGTAAGTGTTCTCCATCTTTTGGGTAAATAACCCTACTTTTTACACATACCGCTCACGCGACAACTGATGGTGTGCATTTGATTGACTATATCATTATGGGTAGGCGCTTTAATGTGCGTAATTTTGGTGTTACCTAGCTTATCTCCGCTCCGCGCACCTTCTAAAACAGCATGTGAAACTGAATGTTCAAATCTAGCGTACTGCCAACGCGTTTAATAAGTGTTACTGCACCGGTTTTGGCTTAACCCATTAATGAAGCACTGTGTTTTAGAAAAATTAGCCATTTAATAGACTACAATATGTATTCATAACATTGTTTATTAGTAATTTTTCAATCATTAAAACATCACAAGTCATTGATTGATATACACACCTAAATATCACAGACGTTTGTGTTACGTTCGCACCAGCATCATATATTTAATTAAAATAATTAGGATGTTTATGCAAGGTAATCTATTTAATACGACCAAAGGCCGATTGTTTTCCTTTGGTATGATGTATATTTCTGAGGGTATCCCATTTGGATTTACCAGTATTGCACTCGTCTCTATTATGCGTCAGTCTGGTTTAGGTCTAGACGTAATTGGGATTTTCACCGCTGCACTCTTTCTTCCTTGGACCTTTAAATGGGCGGTTGCCCCATTTGTCGATATTATCAAGTTCACCCATTATGGCGGTAGAAAAGCATGGATTGTTGCCTGTACCATAATGATGTTGATCACGTTATTGATCTCAGGGTTACTGGATGTTGTTGAAAATTTCGATGCACTAGTGAGTCTATTTATTCTACACAACATCTTTGCCGCCACACAGGATGTGGCTATTGATGCATTAGCAATAAGTAATTTGAAACCTGATGAGCGGGGCCGAGCCAGTGGTATTATGTTCGGTGGCCAGTATTTAGGTATTGCGATTGGTGGTAGTGGTGCGATTTTCATCTATGGCTATTGGGGTTTTGATGTTGCTCTTATGGTCATTAGCGTACTATTATTTCTGAATTTATTGTTTATTTTGTTTTTTGTAAAAGATCTACATATACAAAAAGCAAAAATAGTCACAGAAAAATCAGTTCTTCATGAATTATACGTTAGTTTTATCTACTTCATTAAAGCCGTCTTCGATAGTTTTTGGCTTTCGGGTAGAATACCGATCCTAGCCTTATTGTTTGCTTTTCTTCCTACTGGCACCATGGCTTTGGCTTATGCTTCCTTGCAGACTATTCAAGTCGATCTAGGCCTTAGCAATAATGAAATTTCTCAGGTAACAATACTCAATACCATTTTTGCGGGCATTGGGTGTGTCATCGGCGGATATTTGGCTGATATCTTTGGCTTGCGAAAGATGTTGTTTACTTTCTATTTCCTACTGATATTTCCCGGACTATATTTAGGTACAAGAATATATATGGCTGGCTTAGAAGATATTCATACTTATGAGTTTTACACCATTGCTACAGCGCATGGATTTATCTTTGGTATGGGCTTTGCCGTATCGATAGCTTATTTTATGGGTGCAACCAATCCTATGGTAGCGGCAACCCAATTTACAGTTTATATGGCCTTTGGAAACCTAGCCATTATGGTATCTAACTATTGGCAGGGGATTGTCTCAGAACATATGGGCTATGCTAATATGTTCTTTATAGAATCAGTAATTGTTATATTACCTTTAATACTCATACCGTTTTTAAGAACTAGAGAAGAGATGAAAGCTGAACAGACGTTGATTCGTTAACTTTATGGCGCTGGTGTTTCATCTTTTTTGTTATTGGCAGTGCCATTCAAACACTTTTTAATTAGTAAACCAAGGGGGGTAGTGGCAACAGTGGCTTGAGCGAATAAGCTGCCATTGGTACAATTTATTATCTTTGGTCGTGCTATTAGTGATATTACGCTGCGCCTTAAAGTATATGGCGCCATAGGAAAGTCACCATATCGAAAACCTGTCATTGAGTGTGTTCTATTTGTTTTATTTTTCGCAGGCATGAGTTTGTTACAAGTGACGTTATTTGGCGCGCATTAACCACCCATCTACATCGATATTTAAGCTGCCTGTTAGTGAGCTCATTATTGAATTATGCTTACTATTATTCACCGGATTTAAGCCCTTATTTGTCGTTAACTGCCCGTTAGCAATTATGGTGGTTGGTGTGTGTTTTAGTGTCATGGAGTGGATTATTAACCCCGACAGGTTACGTCAATGCCCATATAATCCGCACTCCGACGTGGTTACATCTAACCAATGAATTGATCTATTCATTTTATATTTAGCATCAGCTTTAGCCTTATATATTGTCTGTGCATTGCTGTGTTATTGGCTTATTAAACCTTTAGGCGACAACTGTCTTGAAAAACCACGTTATTACCTAAAAATGAGTAAGTATGCCTCTTTAGGCAAAATAGACTAAAGCTTTAGTGATGTTCGGTGACATAGGTGGTTTGGGTTGATTTATCTTCAGAGGCTTGTGAGCATACCGCGATTTGTAAAGGTAATGCTGCAGCGTAAGGATGCAATGTATACACTGAATTTAGTCGCAGTTTGTGGTGCACAATTTACCCAATAGCCATTTTCTTGCCAAACATTTTGCCCAGGTACATCGTGAGCATTGGTAGTTTCACACTGATGGTAAAGCGCACTTCGTGATTGATGAGCTTGAAGTACGAGAGCGTTTAAACCCCATAGTTCAATTAACTGCGACAGGTAAAGCCTGCAACGTTTACTGGCTAGCCTTCGTGGGCTAAATATTGAATAATTTGTTCCATGTTTAGGTTAAAATCATCGGCGCGAACACATTTTACGATTAAGTCGTCAGTCACTGTTGCCAAATCAATCTTTTGCCCGACTTCGAAATGATCCGGTTTTAAATGATAAAACGGTTTCACAAGCGGGCGGATTGGGTCTTTAGGATTATGACTTTCAACAATAGCAAGTCTATTCGACTCAAGTTGAACCACTGAGCCGACAGGGTAAACCCCCATACAACGTATAAATTGATCGACTAGGTCTTTATCTAATTCATTTTTTTCAGCCAATGCCCGCAAAATACTAAAGGATTTGACTTGTGCATAACCTTGTTTGTAGCAACGATTGGAGGTGAGAGCATCGAAAATATCGCAAATACTGATCATCCGTCCGTATAGGGTAATTTTTTCTGCTGGCACACCAAATGGGTAACCTTGTCCGTTAAGTTTTTCATGGTGTAAAGTTGCCACCTCTAAACTTAGCGGGCTAATGCCTGGGGTGTTTTTCATGATTTCAATTGAATAGCTGGCGTGAGTTTTCATAATATGAAACTCTTCATCTGTCAGTTTATCAGGCTTATTTAAAATGCGATCGGGGACCATAATTTTACCCACATCATGTAAAAATGCACCGACTGCTAATTGATTAACAATATCTTTGTCGATTTTTTTATATACAGAAAACATAGTCATCAATACCGATACTGACACCGAATGTTCAAGTAAATATTCATCTTTATTGCGGATGTTAATCACACACGACAAAGCATTGGGATTATTGAAAATCAAATCTGTCGATTCGGAGGTGATTTTCTGCACCGGGTCCATTTCTAATGGCAAACCGTGTTGGGCATTATGGAATAACTGTTTTTGAATGTTTTTTGATTCATTAAATACTTGGCGAGCTTTAACTAATTCTTGATTAAAGAAATTTGCTTTCACATCGGTGCGTGCAGGCGTGACTTTACGAGGCGGTTGAGGCTTGAGCACATTGATTTTTTGCTCGACTTCTTTGATAATAACTTCAGTTTTACTGGTATCAATGAGTAGTTTAGTAACCGATTTTCGCTTTAGTGCTTCGATAACTCGTGCATTGTTAAGCACACCAGGTTTAGTTAGCGAAAACGTATCTTTGGGCTCGGTGATTTCGACCACATACATTCCAACACAAACGTCAGTAATGTCATGTTCAATCAGCATAAATCGGTTCCTCGGGCTATTTATCAGCATCAGAGCTATCAACTGTATCGTATAATTTAGCATACGATAGGCTACAATATCACGAATTTGATGCTGTAATATAAGCGAAATAACGCTTCGTAGAACAAGCTTTACCACAACCGTTATTCAAGGTTTATTTGTGGTGTTAATCAACTATGTTACAGGCAACATCATCAGAGTTTATGCCGAAATCACCTAAGGCTCAATGGCTTTGAACAATCGTTGTTTGGTTGTATATTTTTGTGCGGTTAATTAACTATATATCGTCAATACAGAATGTTAAACCAAAGTGTACAGCGGATGATATCTCAACAATTGATAATTCTCAAAATAGAGCCAGTATCTTTTACAAGCTGTAAACGGTATAAAAACTAGGTGTGAAACAAAGTATAAAGTCTGCTGTTTGAGTTGTTGTATTTTTTTAAAAATAATAGTTAACCCCACTATAATCACTAGCCTGGGTGTACTCTTTGCTACACGACTAAGGCTGAATCAGTAGCGCTTTTTTTGATGTTAATCATAAATGGGTTGGGATAAGCCGTGTTTGTCACCGCTCAATTGGGAATGTTTTTACATGTTGTTCAGCAAGGTTCGTTTGTCAAAGCCGGTTCGATATATGACATGGAGAATAGTTATTATCAACGTAAATTATGGCGTCAGTAATTGCCGTAGCGAGTGTCTAAGTTGCTTAAATACCGGCTCGTGACTGTAACAATGGTGCTGTATAACATCCACATTAGCTTGCCAGCCAATCTCTTTAAATTCAGACGGTAATAATACTAATTGACCGCTATTAACATAGTTATTGGCAATATGATTGGGTAGTAAACACCAACCATGTCCCTGCAATGCAAGTTCGAGCAAAATATAGTAATTGTCGGCGTACCAAGCATCTGGGCTAATTGCTGTCTGAAAGCTACTGGATTTAGTATTCCGCGAACGGATCAAGAGTTGACGATGCAATTTTAAGTTGGCTAAGTTATCACATATCTGTTGTGCTAAAGGGTGAACACTCGCCACATACATATCAAACTTAATTGACCCGATAGATTCAAAGTCGATGTGAGTCGGGATCGTTAACTCGCTGAAAATAATTCCGGTAACAGCCCGCTCAGTGTCAATCATATCGATTATATCAATGCTCGATGCCGTTAAAAACTCAAGCGTGATAGTTGGAAATTGAGCTTCGAGCTCATTAATAATATTAGACAGCTTTTGCAGCGGAATGCCTTCATCTAAACCAATTGTCAGCTCAGATATTGCTTGTTGGTCTAGGCTTTTGGCGCAATCGCGCAGGCGTTGATGTTGGCTCAGTAATACTTGGGCATGGGGTAGCAGTTTTTTTCCTGCTGGTGTCAATTGAGGATAACGTCCACTGCGATCAAATAGTTCGCTATTGCAGTCTATTTCAAGGTTTATCACATGCTGACTGATAACTGATTGCGCTTTATTAAGCGCTCTTGCCGCAGATGAAAATGACCCCGTTTTTACGGTTGCCACAAAGGCCTCAAGCTGTTCAATACTATACATATCGCTTTTACCGATACTTACTAACTTTAATGTATCTTTATATTGGATGAAAATAGTTAAAACGTCACCCCCCAATTGAGATATAAATGCAAAGTAGAGAAAGAATGTTTCACGCCGTGTCTTTTGAACTGATCGCCATGGCCTTTATTGTGCCAATAAGTGCGATAGTGATGAAGCAAAATAGCGCTGATATGTTACTGGTCAGTTTCGCTCTGTCGGTGTTTGCCGTGTTGTGGAATTATGTTTATAACTTATGGTTTGATCGTTTGTTTGGTGCGGAACGACTCGCGCGCACGATGTTTATCAGGGGAGTACATGTTTGCGGCTTTGAAGGAGGAATGCTTATAATCACAATCCCCTCAGTGTCGTGGTATTTAGGGTTAACCCTTGTCGATACCTTAATGCTGGAGGCGGGCCTGTTAGCTTTTCTTTTTATCTATACCTTTATATTTAATTGGCTTTACGACGTGTATCAACCGTACCAAAAATGGTTTGCTAATCTGGCACATTAATCTGGCTTATTAGTCTGGCCTTATATAGATTTACCCATTGATGTAAAAGAAGATTTAATCAAGAAACAACGTTTATATTCTATTACTGTCATCGTTGCTGTGGCATCATAATGCGTGAATAATGAAAAGCTGGATGCTAATAGTGAAAAAATACCGCTTAAATTGCGCTGCCATGTTTATCGCCAGTATGTCGATGCTAGGCAATCCTTTACAAGCCGACACACTCGTGCCGTTTACCAGTGATGGCTGCAGTGCATTTCCTGATGGCACTTTTGCACAGCAACAATTATGGTTGTCCTGTTGCGAACGTCATGATTATGACTACTGGAAAGGGGGGACATCTGATGAGCGTTTGGCATCAGATAAGGCATTACGTATTTGTGTGGCTCAAGTCGGCCAATCTGAAGTGGCATTATTGATGTTAGCCGGGGTCCGCGTTGGCGGTACACCTTATTTACCGACCCAATTTCGCTGGGGTTATGGCTGGCCATACCCAAGAGATTACGGTGCACTAACCGATGATGAGCGTCAACAAATCGAGCTTTTATCAGCCCAAAATCAGTAACTTCACCGTTTAAGTTGGACGAGGTGTTTACGTTACTTACTTGTAAAAATGAATCGGTATTGACGACTAAACACGTTAACCGAAGTGCTTTTTTGTCGGGGAAATATTAATCGCCATCGTCATTGTCACAAGCTAATATTAGCCGGCTTGCTTTACCGGAAATTGGAAACGCTACACAATGAAGCACTCGAATAAAGGTGTACGTGCCGTTGCGGTACTTGAAGCATCTAAAGGTCTATTGTCGTTACTGGTCGCGATTGGTCTACATATCTATGCCGGTCAAAACTTGTCAACGCTGGCAATTGAGCTAGTTACTCATTTACACCTAAACCCTGCTAGTCATTACCCTAGTATTTTTATTTCAGCAGTGGGTTCAGTGTCGCAATCAAGCCTGACGATACTGGCACTAGGCGCTGCGGCATATACTTTGGTGCGCTTTATTGAAGCCTATGGTTTATGGCATAACATGCGCTGGACCCAATGGTTTGCACTGCTTAGCGGCGCAATATATTTACCTTTTGAGTTTTATGAAATGATGAGCCACTTTAGCTTGCTCAGTGTGATTGTACTGCTGATTAATCTTGTGGTGGTCATGTATATGTATTTTGTGTTGTTTCCTCTTCGAGCATCAATATGAGATCCGCTTCAATGTTTGGTTACAGTTATTAATATAAAAGTATTAACAGAGTTTAATGGCCAGCGGTTGATCCATTAAGTGGTAATGTTAGTATGAATACTCACTAACATTAACGATGAGTTAGCGTAATCGCAATTAATTTACCCGAGTTTATTACGTTAATTTATGTAGACATTCAATAAACTTATTTATTAAATAAATGTTATTTGAATTGAGACCCGTTTTATTAGTGGTGTAATATTTGTTTTAACAGCGTGTGCTGTTTTCGTTGGTGTCATAATACGACGATAAAGACTCGCTGAGATACAATGTAAGCAACATGTTAAGAATAAACCATATTTATTGTTAATCTTGCTAGCTTGTCATCACCATTTATACAAATGCTGTAATGTTATGACTAATTAATTCTACTTTACGAGGAATAAAATGACTGACATCGATATTGGTATAAAAAAAGAAGATCGACTAAAAATTGCTGATGGCTTAAAAAGTTTATTAGCCGATTCCTATACACTATATTTGCAAACCCATAATTTCCATTGGAATGTCACCGGGATCCACTTTCGCGAACTGCACTTAATGTTTGAAGAGCATTACACTGAACTTGCGCTAGCGGTTGATGATATTGCCGAACGTATTCGCACCTTGGACGTGGCCGCACCAGGAACTTATAAAGAGTTTGCCCGTTTAAGCTCCATTAAAGAAATTGAAGGCGTACCGAGTTCAGCTGACATGGTCGATTTACTGACCAAAGGTCACGAGCAAGTGATCAAAACCGCGCGACAAGTGCTCAAATTAGCCCAAGCCGCTGAGGATGAGTCTACGGCAGCATTAGTGTCCGATCGAATGCGGATACATGAAAAAACCGCATGGATGTTAAGAGCGATGAGCAAGTAATCTACTTTAAGCATCATATTTAGGCTAACGTAGCCAAATCATTGGATGTAAAACTAAACCGCTGACTATGTTGCAGCGGTTTTTTTTTATTATACGGTGACGAAATCTATCGATCCAAGTCGCTAAAAACGATAATGTAGCATTTTGATTGTTTTGATGATGCTATTTTGACTGATAACCCCGCTCTTATTAAACTTGCTATGCATTTATTTGCTCAGCGAAATACTCTTCATCCCGACTCTAACTACCTAGCGGTACTTCCTCAAAGTATTGAAGAATCAATTGCTGTACAACAATTGATGATTAATCTTAATGGCACCATTGCGGGGTGGAAATGCTTAGTTCCACAAGCCAATGGTCAATTAATTGTAGCGCCCATTTTGCAAGGTCCGGTGAGTCATAGTATTGATTGCGCGATTATACCCAGAGTGACAGACGGGCAGGCGACAGCGCTGATAGAGCCAGAAATAGCGTTTATACTAGGGCAAGACATTGAAGCTTATCGTCAATACAGCCATAGTGAAATTGACCAAATGATTTCAGCTACGCATATGGCATTAGAGCTGATCCAGAATCGATTTAGCCGTGAGAGTCAACCGAGTTTTTATCAAAAACTTGCCGATGGACTAAGTAATCAAGGCCTGTATATTGGCCCTAAAATAGATAAGTCTGTCGCGTATAAAGCCAGTCATATCGATGTGGTGGTGAGCGAGTTTAAGACCCAAATGGTGCAGCAGTTTTCTGGGTTCCATCCGTGTGAATTACCACAAATGCCTGTGTATTGGCTGATTAATTACTTAGCAAAATTAGGCATTAATCTCAGTGCAGGGCAAGCGATCATTACCGGATCATACTGCGGTGTGGTAAAAGTGCCATTAGCGACAAAAATCAATATTGGCTATCATGGCATTGGTCAATTTGATGTGAGGTTTTACGATGCGCTGGCCTAATTTTACCGCTAAATAAATCTTGGCAGTAAAATAGGTGCAAAACTTTGTCGTTGCGTTATTTAAAAAGCGCCTTAGGCGCTTTGTTAACTTTGTATCTGAATAAAAAACTCTTCGAGTTGCTGGCTTACTGTTTCAGTATCGCCGGTGGCTTTTAGGTAAGAGCGTAAACCGATAATATGCACTTGTAGCTTTTTCGCGAGCTTATGTTTATCCAATTGAGCAGGCAAATCACCTTCGTTTTGAGCTTGCTCAATGATATTGACAAAGCGATGCTCAACTTGAGTCAATAAATCACGAGCGATGCTAAGGGTTTCTTGATGTGACTCATCAAGTTCTGAAAGCGTGCGCATCAACATACATAATTCACTGGGTACGGTTTCACTGCAAGGAGCCATTAAGCTGCGCAGATACTGCTTCAACCCGTCCCATACGTGGTCATTCTGCTCGATTTTATCATTTAAATTGCTAGCGGACGTTTGTGCATAATGAATTAATGTCTGATTATATAAATCAGCCTTACTACCGAATGCGGCATAAATGCTGCCCGGCCGCATGTCCATGATAGTTTGAATTTCTCGCGTAGAAGTGGCTAGAAACCCCTTTTGCCAAAACAGGTTTTTTGCTTTTTTGAGTACGTCTTCGCGATCAAATTTAGATATATTAGCCATTAGCCCCTCTTTAGTTAGATTATTATTTTACGTTAACTCGATGAGGTAAGGCCAGTATCTTTTGGTTATTTTTAACCATAACGGCCATTGTTGCTGATTATGCTTAATTATGGATGTGATATGAACTATTGATATTTAAACCAATAAAGCCGATTAAACAACAATGCAGCATTTGTGTGAGATTATTTGAATTCAAAATTGAGGGAAAAAGACAGCTGCAAGCATAAGTGGTGCTGTGATATTGGCGTTGTACTAGTAGTGATGTAATGGTGGCGTTGTACTAGTAGTGATGTAATGGTGGCATTTTGATAGTGGCGTTATAGTTAGTACGGCTGTAATGAGTTGTTATAAACGATAAAGCGGAATTGAACTCATTTATTCAATTCCGCTTTGAAAACTAACCGCTACATTGACGCTAAAGTGAAATCTATCGTAAAAAACTGCCTTAATGAACGGCTAAGACCAAACCCCTTTTTCGGTTTTACCTTGAATCTCTACATCGGCCAGCTTGAATTCAGGCTTATTAGTGGTTTTAAGCTTAACTTGGTAGTCGCGGGTTAAGTTTACGATGGTCGGGGTGAGCAGCATAATGGCACTGATGTTAACTACTGTCATTAATCCCAGCGCCATGTCGGCCATGTTCCACACTTCTTTTAATGAGGCATTGGCTCCCCAATAAACCATGCTTAAATACAATAGTGTGTACCCGGTGCGACCATAGATGTTGTCGAGTTTAAATAAATGTAAATTACTTTCGGCGTAGGCGTAGTTAGCCACTACAGAAGTAAAAGAGAATAGAGTAATAATGATGGCAACAAACATATCGCCGCTAATGCCCATATGATAAGTCATGGCGTTTTGAGTGATACGAATACCTTCCATTTCACTGCCAATACTGCCTTGAGCCAGTAGAATTACAATGGCGGTACAGCTACACAACACCATAGTGTCAATAAACACCCCCAGCATTTGTACGTAACCTTGCGCAACCGGGTGATTTGGCACCGGCGTCGCGCCTGCGGCGGCATGTGGCACACTGCCCGCACCGGCTTCGTTAGAATACAAACCGCGTTGGATACCATTTTTAATGGCTGCACCAAGTGCGCCGGCCGCCGCTTCATTTAATCCAAAAGCAGAGTTAATAATATCCATCAATACTCCGGGAACTTGTTGGATATTAATGATGGTGACGGTTACCGCTGCCAAAATAAATGCCAGGCCCATAAAAGGCACCACGAACTCTGCAAACCGAGCAATGCTGCGAAGGCCTCCCATAACAATGATGCCAGCAATGAAGGTAATGACTGCCCCAGAATATACTGGCGAAATTTCGAAAGTGTGGTTGAGTGCGTCGGTAATGGTGTTGGCTTGCATGGCACTAAAACTAATGCCGTAACCGAGGAACAAACACAGGGCGAATAATACTGCTAACCAAGGTTTGTTGAGTCCTGCGCGGATATAATAGGCGGGTCCTCCGCGGTATTCTTTATGATCGTCTCGTACTTTATACAGCTGGCCTAAAATGCTTTCCGCAAAGCCGGTCGCCATACCCAGCAGTGCGATAACCCACATCCAAAAGACCGCGCCACTGCCGCCTAATGATATGGCCATGGCGACACCGGCCAAATTACCGGTACCGACACGGGCTGACAAACCTGTACACAAGGCTTGATAAGAACTAATGCCTGATCTGTCACTTTGGGTACTGCCTTTCATTACCTTAAACATATAGCCAAAATGGCGAAATTGAATAAACCTTAACTTCAATGAAAACCACACTCCGGCGAATACCAAGATATAAATGAGTACTTGGTATTCGCCCCACAGCACATTGTTGGCGAGCGATATAATGTCGTTAATCATTGAACAACTTCCTTGGTTTTATCGTTTTATTATTAGATATTTAAAAAGGTTACATTTAGAAAAAATGGCCTATAAATGCAAACACAGCCAAAGTCCAAATGCGTTAATAACCGTGAAAGAGGGGTTATAATGCGGTTGGTTGATTTTATGGCGTGAATTTATATGCATTGTAGCTACATATTTAATGCTAGGCGAGGCGTTTTTGTTACTTGTTAACTTTATTTTTGACTAAAAAGTGAGTCTGTTTCGCTGAATTAATATCGTTAATATTGGCACTGCAAGGGTAAATATTTGATAAAATACCCCCATAATTGCCGTGTTGTAAGGCACTCATATTTGAAAGCGGGTTCTTTAGCTTAATACATCATAAAAATTAGGATAAATAATAGTATGACAAATGCGAATCTGCCTTTTAATGCCAGCCAGCAACAATTAGCCTTACTGCGATTGGTTAATTGGGGGCTTAAAATTGGTCTTATTTTGTTTGCCACCGACTTATTTGCTTTAACAACTCCTCCAGTAACCTTGTCTTACGTGTTAATTTTTGAAGCCTGTTATGTGGGTTTTAGCTATCGCTTTCATCGACTCAGCATGAACAACAATGGTTTGTTGTTCTTAACCTTATTATTAGACACCTTGTTTTGGACTACGTGGTTATATTTCACCGGCGGAGCAACCAATGCCTTTGTCTCATTACTGCTATTACCGATTGCGATTTCAGCCATTACCTTACCCCGATGGGCTCCTTGGTGCTTAACCATAGTGTCGACGATATTTTATAGCTTGATGATTGTTGATATCACCGAACAAAATAGTGGCTCGGTAATGGAACACGACATAAGCCAAATACCAATGGACCACGTTATGCCAGCAAATCAGGCGATGCCCGCAAGTCAAAGTATGGACATGGGATCGCACTATTTAGGCATGTGGTTTAATTTTGTGATTTCGGCATTAGTGTTAACCGTCACCGTCGGCTTTATTGCCAAACGGATCAGACAGAAAAATGCCGAGCTGCGCTATTTACGAGAAGGCCAGTTACGCCAAGAAAAGATATTGGCCATAGGCACCGCATCAGCGCAAATGGCTCACCAACTAGCGACGCCGTTAGCCACATTACGTTTACTCACCGATGAGTTAGTTGATACTCAGCACGATGCTGAACAACTGGAATTGATCACCGAAATGCAGCACGCACTGAATCGCTGCGAAGTCACCTTAGCTGACTTACGTTTAGCGACCGAATCGATACGGGAGCAAAAACTAGCAGAACAGCGAGTCGATGAGTTAGTGGCAACCTTAACCGAGCAGATAAGTTTATTGATGCCAGAAGCGCAACTGAATATATCCATAGCACCACAAGTTGAGTCACGTATAGTGATGACCGACATGAGCTTGTTACCAGCATTAATGGCGTTAATTCAAAATGGCATTCAGGCCAGTGAAGATAATCAGCATCAGACCCGCGTAGATGTAAATATTGGCTTGTCACAACCCAAGCAACTGAGTATTACTATTCGTGATTACGGTGTGGGGATTGCGACTCATTTATTACAAACATTAGGCAGTAACATGGTAAAAAGTCCTAAAGGGATGGGCATCGCGGTATTATTAAGTCACACCAGCTTTGAGCGTTTAGGCGGTAAATTATACCTTAAACCTCATCCCGAATGCGGCACCGAAGCCATTGTGACCTTGCCGCTGAACGAACAAAAAGCGAGTTGACGCTATTTTAAACGAATAGAAGCGAATAGAAGTAAATAGAAGTTGAATTGAGAACACCATGAACAAGCTATTGATTATTGAAGACGATTTAGCCCTAGCCGCCATTTTAGCCCGCCGCCTCGGCAAGCAGGGTTTTGAGTGTAAAACCTGCCATCACGCCAGCGACAGCTTATTAATGGCAAGGCAATTTTTCCCCACCCATATCGTGCTAGACATGAAATTGGCCGACCATAATGGTTTATCGTTGATTAAACCGTTAAGACAACTTTTACCCCATGTACACATGGTATTGCTCACCGGCTTTGCCAGTATCGCCACCGCCGTAGAAGCCATCCGCCTTGGCGCAGACAATTACCTCGCCAAACCCGTCGACACCCAAACCTTATTAAATGCATTATCAGTCACGGCAGAAACAACAACTTATGATGCCATTGGGGAACAGCCTTTAACCCCCAAACGTGTCGAATGGGAACACATTCAACAAGTTCTCGCCAACAACAACGGCAACGTATCAGAAACCGCCCGCCAACTCGGCATGCACCGCAGAACCTTGCAACGCAAATTGCTGAAAAAGCCGACGGCAGATAATCGTTAGTATTGCGGACAATAAATTTTGATTGTTTTTAACTCGCACGGACAAACGTGGGTTAGTGCTTTAGATCTTAAAATGACTCTTGCTATTAGGGGAATGTATGGTTTTCTTCCCGTTTTTGCGACAAATTTACTACATCGGGATTTTAACAGCGGAACTAGTGGTTAAATATCAGAGCAGATCGACACGTTAAACTACTTCTGTAGTCGTCATAGCAATGATCTCAATAATGGATTTTATCGATCCAAAGCATACATTTGGTCATTTAACCTTATGAAGAGAGTACCACAATATTTGTGACCCTCATTATATAGCGTAACGCCTAGATCGAACCATAATGTTCGCTTTTTTATGTTATAGAATCATTTTAATCATAATTTTGATTAGCTCAAACTTAGTACGCTAATTATATCATCAAAAGCTAATTCGAGATTGACTAAGCTATTACGTGCAGTGTCAATATTGCCCTGTTGATATTGATGCTGTATTGCATGAGCAATAAAATGAATATTATTATGAGCTTGTTCAAGTCGCTGTATGTATTGTGTTTCAAATAATGTCCTGTGCTTTTCTCGACGGATCCAGTTGCCACATTGACAAGACTGCACATCAAGAATAGGCCAGAGTGCATGGTCATCTGGAGACGATACTATCTTTTGTCTAAATGTCTCTCTCCACTGAGCATTAAGCATAGTGAATATCGCCAAACTGTTTTCGGTATTATTACGATGCTTATTGCCACTAACACGCCAGTTTTTATTCGGAGTATAGTTGCTAAGCCATGGTAAAAAAGCTTTAGCTGGCATTGGTTTCGCTATCCCATAACCTTGAGCTTGCTCACAGCCCATTAGTAGTAGCATGAGACCGTGTTCTGTGCTTTCAACACCTTCAGCAATAACATTGCGGTTAAATGATTTCGTTAACGCAATGACGCCCTCAATGATGGAGTAGTCACTTGGATTATCCAACATGTCAAAAACGAAACGTTGATCGATCTTAATTGTATTCACCGGTAAACTTCTTAAATGGGTTAACGATGAATAACCGGTACCAAAATCATCCAAAGCAAAACTGACGCCTAGCCTGTTTTGGCATGTCTCGATAATATGATTAATGGTATTGATATCGCCAAAAGCAGAACTTTCCAATATCTCTAATTGTAAATATTGAGAATTGTTACTGGGGTACTTAGCTAAACTCTTTTCTAGATTGACGACAAAAGAGGGCGAGAGTAGATGGTTTGATGAGATATTGACACTGACTTCAAGGTTAATAACTTGCAGTTTCCAATCATCAAGTTGCTGTAGCGCCTCATTGATAACCCATTCGCCAATCCTAACCTCTAATGGCGTACCATCGATAAAGGGTAAGAAGTCTAATGGGGGAATGAGTCCTTTTCCTGGATGGATCCAACGTATTAAGGCTTCAACCCCAAAAACATGGCCACTAACCATGTTAACTTTTGGCTGATAGTACAATTGAAATTCATGATTACCTAAAGCTTGTTCAATTTCTTCTAGGAGATGGTTCTTTTGGATAATACGTTGGTCTGAATCTGGACTGTATAATCGGGAACGATCCTTACCTGCCAATTTAGATTGATACATCGCGTGATCAGCGTGGCGTAGTAAGGTATCTATATCAGCATTATCTGACGGGTATAAGGTTACACCACTAGAGACGGTAATATGATGTTGAACATCATCAATAAAATAAGGTTGCGCCAGTGCTTGATGAATACGCTTTATGGTTGCTTCATATTGTGATGCCAATTCAATATCATTAAGTAATATTGCAAATTCATCGCCACCTTGACGTGATACTGTATCTTCTTCTCTAATACAAACTGTGATGCGGTTTGCTACTTCAATTAATAAACGATCTCCCGCTTCATGACCATAGTTATCATTTACCGGTTTGAAATCATCTAAATCAAAGAAGCATACCGCAAGTTGGTGTCCTGTTCGCAGACTATGGGCAATGGATTGCTGAAAACGATCTACAAATAAAGCGCGATTAGGCAGTTTAGTGAGTACATCATAGTGCGCCATCATATTGAGTTGATCTTGTTGTCGTTTGCTACTGGTAATATCAGAAAACATCCCGACATAGTGAGTCACTTCATCGTGGTCATTTGTTAATGATGAAATGGTGAGTAATTCAGCATAGAGTTGTCCCTGCTTTGTCCTGTTCCATACTTCGCCTAGCCAGTATCCATGTTCCGAGACGGTTTGCCACATCGCGGAATAAAATTGCGGACTATGCTTACCCGATCTCAAGATTTCTGGCGTTTTGCCAATAATGTCCTCACGGCTATAACCAGTGATTTGACTAAATGCAGGATTAACATCAACGATGTGCTGTTGGGCATCGGTGATAATGATGCCTTCGTGGGTATCACTAAAGACCCTAGAGGATAATTGAAGTTTTTCTTCGGCTTTTTTTTGCTCAGCAAGCAACCTTGATTGTTTAATCGCACTGAAACTTGATGTTGAAATAATATCGGCAAGTTTGGCATAGAAATGCATTCCTCGAGTGACCTCATTGCGGGTGAAGCGGGGGACTCTGTCAAGTGCAGCAAGGTATTCTTGTTCATCAAAGCCATAATTGTTTGCTTGCTTTCGGAATAACTCAACATCAGGGACCTCATCCTGATAAAAGAACTGGCCAATGAAAACATTGCCGAGATGCTTGCCTCCGATAACGATAGGAGTGACCATTTCGAACATATTGTTCTTGCAGTTGTATTCCTTAAATGTTCCATGCTCTACACCGTGTGTGAGGAACAAATCGCTCTCAAGACAATTTTTTCGCGTATCAGGATGACAACGGTGAAATTGAGTGCAGATATCTTGCCAGCCCACGGCGACTAAAATATTGCCTTTGATATCAAGTACCGCACCTAACATACCGGTAAGATCATAAAAATCATCCATCAGGGATTGCAGCGCCTCGGCATCAATGATATCGGATAGTGCTAATGAATCAATATCAGCATCGGGTTCTAATATCGCTTTTAGCTTGTTTCGGATAGTCGCTTCACTTTGGCGTAAAGTCTCTTCGGCTTTTTTACTCTCAGTAATATCTTGGATAAAACCTGATATTTTTTGCGGTTTTCCATCACTATCCGTGACCACTTTACCTCGACACTCTATCCAGCGTTCCTCACCATCACTGGGTCTTATGATCCGATACTCGACATGGTGTTCTTTGCCACTAAAGAAGCATTCTTTAACGGATGCAATAAAGGTTGGAAAGTCGCTTTTATTCATGACTTCACATATGGTGTCTGGCCCAGCTTTAGATGTTTTGACGAGTCCAAATAAAGCGTACATTTGATCAGACCAAATGGCTGTTTGCTGATCTGCCAGCAACTCCCAATAGCCTATTTGTGCATAAACTTGAGCCTCAATTAGCCTCGTCTCACTTTCTTTAAGTTGTGCCAACGATTTTTTATAGTTAGTGACATCTCTGGCAACACCTAATATGCCGATTAAGTGACCATTATTATCTCTCATCGGGGTTTTTATGGTTTCGACAAGCTCAATGTGACCGTCATCGGCAAACGTAAGTGACTCTTCATTGACAGTAGCTTCTCCGGCAATTAAAGCTTTGTCATCATTGTTGCGGAAAAAATTGGCAAGCTCATGGTCTACAAAGTCATAATCCGTCTTACCCACAATCTCATGTTCTCGAGCGCCAACCATCCGTTCAAATTTTGAATTGCAGGCTAAATAAACCCCTTTTGCATCTTTTAACCAAATCATATCGGGGACGGTATTTAACAATGTTTTTATCAGTGCCTGACTAGACTCTAACTCTGAAAATAATGTGTGTTCTTCGGTGACATCTCTAAACACCAGTACCACGCCACTAATGTCACCAGCAGGGTTGCGTATAGGGGCGCCTGAGTCTGCAATTTGGTATTCAGATCCATCTTTGGCAATAAGCATAGTGTGATTAGCTAGCCCGACGATTAAACCGGTTTCGAGTACCTTTTTTACTGGGTTATTAACCGGTTCGAATGTGAGAGCATGAATAATATTGAAAACCGCCGTTAACGGTTGTCCTATCGCTTGAGCAGCGGTATAGCCAGTGAGTTTAATCGCCACTGGGTTTATGTAGGTTACAGTGCCATGGGTATCGGTCACAATCACAGCATCACCGATAGAGTTTAACGTAATCCGCAGGCTTTCTTCTTGCTTATGTAACGCCAGTATATGGTTGTTTATCCTAGTGTTGTAGCGCAGCAATAAGCCAAGTATAACCAACCCTACGATAAGGGTCAGGGCCATCAACAACTGTTGCATGAGTTTAAATGTTTGCAGATCGTTAATGATGATTTTCTGTAAGGTGGTTTGAACATGATCAACAGCAAGATTAAGTTCTAAAAAGGCTTGATCAAACTGTTGATCAATATTAGAACCAATACCGGATGTTGATTGTGCATTCCAGCGTAGTTGAGCAATTTGACGGAAATGCTGAAGATCGACAATTGTGTCTTCTATTTGCAGTCGTAAATGAGGATCGTTAAGTGCGAGGAAAGTGTTTTCATTATTTACGCCACCATCAAGCATTGCTTGTGCATACCATGCTGACTGATCAAGATGAGTCCATATCGCCTCGATATCAATAGTTGGGTCACCACTAATCGCCTCTTCAAACCACAAATGAGCCGTGGTCGCTTCAAGTTTGATCTCCATCGCCGCATCAACTAATGGTGAGTAGCGTACTGCTATATCGCGTCCGGTGTTGAATGAGTAGTAAACAATCGCCATGATGAGCAACGTTACCGGTATAGAAATAAACTGTATTCTACGAGAGCCAGCTTCCATATGATGCATCCATATTTAACACAATAAATTAAATTTTTTATAGGCAAAAATGTTTTTTTATTTCAATTTTAAAGTCATATTTCTTCGCCATAAAAACTCATACAAGTAAATCTATTAACAATATCATAACTTAAGCTAAGATCACTTTGATTGACGTCAATCTTAATAGCGCTAATTTTCGTAGACTCGCAATCGTCGTACATTTTATGTCCGCAGAGGATGAGTTATTGTGCAATATCAAAAATAAAATATTGGATAATGCTATAAAATACAGTTTGTTAACAAATTTCTACCATAGGCTAAAATGGGGTGTGGTCAACTTAGTTTGCTATCCTCGACATTGACTGTTCATAAACACTTTGCTGCATGACGTAATCATCGGCCTATAATATTGAGAAATAGGCTTTAGCATGATAGAACTCACTCAAATCAAGTAGCGTTCAAGATGGTAAAGCAAACTGGCTAACAAGCTTTGGAACGCAAATGAGTTAGTCTGTTCCGCCAGCGCGCGTTTAGCCCCATAAAAGTGACAAACTTCATTATCTGCAGACAGTTAGCCATAAAAAAAAGGCCTCTATATTAATAGAGGCCCAATAATCTTATTCAGATTAAAAACGATACCTTTAATTTGCATCCATCCCCATTCCCATAGTAAATAAATACAGAGTAAAGTCACCAAGCATAGTGTAGACATTTGATTGCGACTCAAAGTCATCAACCAAACAACGCCAAAGTGTCGTATCAAACAGGTTATAACATCAGTGTTAAATATGTTATTTAAATCGGGGGAGATGTCACTGACGTCACCCATCAACTGAGTCTGCTGAATCTACCCAAGCAGGGCAATCAAATAGTGCCAAACTGCGACACCATGTCGCAGTTAATATGAGAGGCCCTTTACATTAGGTGAACCTTTCACATTACCTAATCTGTTGATGTTGTAATGGCCTTGATATTGATTCCGCTCATGTGTGGCAAAAATACCAGTTATGCCATGGTAGGCGTCTCATTATGATAGCGCCTAAACGGTGTGCACTGACTAAATAAAATGCTCTGATTAAGTATCTGCTGTGAATGAATATTCATAAATTTATCGATGGTTTAGTCAAATAAAAACGATATTGAAATCTGTAAGCAACTCAATTTAATGGGTCGGTGCATCCAGAAAATACTCACTAAGGTGCTAGCTATTTATCAATATTTTGTTAAGTGAACTGCTGGGATTAACGTTATTGTTATTAATAATTTTTGTTGAATTAACCAATGACTTTTTCTCGATTCATCATCATTCATATCAACAATAAAGCCTAAATTTAAGTGCGTCATAGTGTCGCGTAAACTAGGCTTAATTTTAACGCCGATATTCAATATTACAAAAATGGAAAAGTCTGTAGCGATATTTGTTAAATTAGCACTACATTTTATAAGGGTATCGGAATACATTGTACCTACGATTATGAGTTGTTGGTCATGATGTTGAATAGCTCAATGTGATTTGACTCATGTTTAATGACGCTTTTGGGGATAACACCGCCTTATGAAAATAGCACTATTTATACCTTGTTTAGTGAATCAAATGATGCCCGATGTGGCCATCGCAACCCTGACATTATTGGAAAAGTTAGGCCATGAAGTGATTTTTCCGCCAGGGCAAACCTGTTGCGGCCAACCGATGACAAACTCAGGCTGTTTTGATGAAGCCAAAAATACCACGCTTAAATTACTCAATGCATTTAAAGGTGTTGAGTGTGATGCCATTGTATGTCCTGCTGCCAGTTGCCTTGTGGCAGCCAAAGAAAACTTTCACGAATTTGATGGTAGCCAAGAGGCACAAGCTGTCATCAGTAAGCTTTATGAGTTGACCGAATTTTTACATGACATCGCGCCGATTAAAACCTTCAAGCGTTCAGTGGCGGCTAAAATTAGTATTCAAATGAGCTGCCATGGGATCCGTATGCTTAATTTGGCGACGCCCACAGAACAAATGGGTAAAAAACGCTTTAATAAAGTGGAAGCTGTGTTGGCCAACATTGCTGGGCTCGAGATTGTCTATCCGGCGCGTATCGATGAATGTTGTGGCTTTGGTGGCACGTTTGCCGTAGATGAAGGGGCGGTCTCCGCTAAGATGGGTAAAGATAAAGCTCAAGCCCATGCGGCAACGGGAGCTAAATATGTGGTGGGGTTTGATCCCTCATGCTTGTTGCATTTAGATGGCATGATCCGTCGCCAAAAATTACCGATAGAAACCCGTCACATTGCCCAAATCATTAATGATGCACTGTAGGAGCGACCATGACTGAATTATATTCTGCATCCGGTTCAAAGGTGCATGCCCATAAAGCTGAAATTTTTTGCCGCGATGAAACCCGTGTCGATTGGCATTCTAAAGCCCTTTGGGCATTACGTGAAAAACGTGATCGCGCCGCGGGCAGTATACCCGAATGGGAACAATTAAGGCTGCTAGGCTCACAACTTAAACTTCATACCTTGAGCCACTTAGCGGATTACCTTGAACAATTTGAACAACAATGCCTTAGCAATGGTATTAAGGTGCATTGGGCTAAAGATGCTCAGCAACATAATGAAATTGTCCAAGGTATTTTAGCTCAACATAAAGTTAAGAAACTGGTTAAATCAAAGTCGATGTTAACTGAAGAATGCCATATGAATCCGTATTTAGAACGCCATGGCATTGAAGTGGTTGATACCGATTTAGGTGAACGCATTATTCAGTTAGCCAATATGCCACCATCGCACATTGTGGTGCCAGCCATTCACATGAAAAAAGAAGAAGTGGGTGAGTTATTTCACCAACAGTTAGGCACTAAAGCCGGTGAATCAGATCCTTTGTATTTAACCCGTGCTGCTCGAGCGCATTTGAGAGAGAAATTCCTCACTGCCGACGCCGCCATGACCGGTGTCAATATGGCCATTGCCGATCAAGGTGCTATCGTTGTGTGTACCAACGAAGGTAACGCTGATATGGGCGCTAACTTACCTAAGTTGCAATTGCACTCAATGGGCATCGATAAAGTGGTTCCTAATATGGATTCTGTAGGGGTGTTGTTGAGGACACTGGCCCGAAATGCCACAGGGCAACCCATTACCACCTATTCATCGTTTTACCGTGGTCCACAAGATGGCGGTGAGATGCACGTGATCATTGTTGATAATGGCCGAAGCGATATGATGAAGGATAAAATTTTAGCCGAGTCGCTAAAATGTATTCGTTGCGGTGGCTGCTTAAACACTTGTCCTGTATATCGCCGTTCAGGTGGTTATAGCTATAACTACACCATTCCAGGCCCTATTGGTATTGCCGTAGGTGCCAAGCATGATGATACCAATTCTATCCCTTGGGCATGTACGTTATGTGGCAGTTGCACTTACGTGTGCCCAACGATGGTGCCTTTGGATAAAATTATTGCTCATCATCGTCGTTTAAAAGCGGAGGCCAAGACCTTGCCTTATGGCAAAGGTAGCTATATGCCGTTAGTTGGCCGTTTTATGGGCAATGAAACCTTAATGAATACCTCTATGTCAGCAGCAAGATTAGCATTGCGGGTATTACCGGGAAGTTTACTCAAGCCATTTAGCGGTGCATGGGGGAAATATCGCGAATTACCTGTCGCGCCAGAGTCAAGCTTTGCCACCTGGTATAACAAGAATCGGAGCCGTTAATATGTCTAATAAAAATAGTATTTTATCTGAACTATCGAAATCGGCATTGGATAATCATGCCATGCCAGACATTGATGTAGTTGCTAATAATGATGATCTTGTTGGCCAATTTAGCGCAAGTTTAAAGACAGTCGCAGGGACGCTTCACAGCGAAGGCGGCTTAGTATTGCTACAACAGGCCGTCGATGATCTGATAACACAAAATATGCAGGTGATCTCGTTGATGGAGGGGATTAAAGGCAATCGTCAGGTGCCTGCAACCGCTCATGATCTGGCGGATATTGATTATGCGGTTATTCCAGGCGATCTTGGTGTGGCCGAAAATGGGGCTATTTGGGTCAATCAACCCAGTCATCGAGTGACGCCGTTTATTTGTGAAAACCTTATTCTTGCCATATCGAAAGATAATATTGTCGCCAATATGCATCAAGCGGTTAAACAAGTATCGCTGCAACAAGGTGAGTTAGGATTATTTATATCTGGTCCGTCTAAAACCGCTGACATTGAACAAGCATTAGTGGTGGGGGCCCATGGCGCCTGTAGTTTAAATGTGTACTTATACTAGGCATTAGTAACTAGTAACTAGTAGCTAGTGACTAGTTACGAGTTATTAGGTGCTAGTCATTAGTTGCTAGTCATTAGTCGCCAGCTGTTAGTTGCCAGTGATGCCATTGACTGAGTGTGTCAGTCGATGGCATCACGCTAACCTATAGCAATATAATTCGAATCGCTTAGGTTAGGAAAACGCCCGCTATTGAAGCAAAATATTCAACTTCAACTTCAACTTCAACTTCGCATGCAAATTTAAAGTATCAAAAATCGAATCGAGTTAGAACAAGTCGAAGATAGTGGCTGCACGTTGCTGCATAAACTCAATAAACAACTTCACTTTTAATGGTTGTTGGCGACGTTGATGATACAAAATACTGATGCGACGATGCTCACCAGCCCATTGTGGTAATACATGCACGAGTTCACCGTTCAATAATTGCTGTTTCGCAAATAATTCAGGGCCATATAAAATCCCGCCATCACCGACAGCTGCCCGTATTGCGCCGTGTAAATCCCCTAGGGTTAATTTAGCGGGACCATCGTAATAATACTGCTCACCATTGTGATGTTTTAAGGTCCAGTTAAACAGCGGCCACACTTTAATTAACTGATAATCAACTAGCTGCTGCGGATGGTGCAGCTCAATGAGTTGCTTAGCATATTCAGGTGATGCATATAGGCCGTAGTTTAATACCCCCAATGATGTAGATACCCAAGATGAGTCTGGTTGTGCGCCACCGACAATGGCAACGTCGACTCCTTCGTCAATTAAATCAATGGTGCTGTTATTTTGGGTGATGTGCAGTTGAATGTGCGGATGTTGTTTCGAAAAGTCGTTGATGGCCTCAATTAATATCATCGAGGTTATCGAGACGGGCGTAGATATCCGTAGGGTGCTTTGCGGCTCGTTTATGGTTTGACCACAAATACGATCAAATTGTGCCACTACATTATGGTAACGATCAAATAACGCGCCGCCTTCTTCAGTTAATCGCAGCTTTCGCGTGCTGCGCATAATCAACTGAGTATTAAGGCTTTGTTCCAATTTACTTATCTTGCGGCTGACAGTGGCAATGGGCAACTGTAACTCTTGTGCAGCAGATGAAAAACCACCTGCATTGACCACATGGACAAACAAATGGATCAATTCAAGTTGGCAAGCTAAGTGTTGGCTCATCAAGAGACCCTTATTGTATTTATCGTTCTATTAATCGATACATCAATCTCTTTATATCATTGAGTGTAACGCAACATAGGGTGTAACAGATAGCTGAGTGAGCATCGAACCACAATGGTGTGATGAGTCATACCTCGGCGGCTAATATTAGCATGGGGTGAGGTAAGGTGTATTGAGTGACATCATAAATTAGGAATGGCTAACGCTTTAGGGTTAATTAGATTAATTGTCGACAAAAAGTACCATTTAGGGTTGTTATACGTTACAAAGGTGCTATATTGTCGACAACTTGTTTTGTATAGCTGTTTTTAATGTCTGTTTTTATTATCCAAGGTATAAATATGATCCAGCCGATTACTTCTGCAGATAAGACCTTCGTAGCCCTTAGAGACGATATAGTCGAAGGTCGTATTCAGGCTGGCTCTAAATTGAGCGAAACTGAATTGTCGACAAAGTACGCCGTGAGTAGAGCCGTGATCCGTGAAGCCATTAACCGCTTAGAGTCGTGTCATATTGTTGAGCGTAAAGCCAACGTAGGCGCTCGTGTTGTGGCGTTATCTCCACAAGGGTTGATAGAGCTGTATCAAGTGCGTGAATCACTTGAAGGCATGGCTGCACGTTTAGCGGCAAAGAACATGACCGATGTCGAAATTACCGATTTAAACCATTTATTACAATCCCACTTTGACGAGGTCAAAGGGGGCGAGTCTTATTATCAAGAAGCCGGTGATGTTGATTTTCATTATCGAATTATTTTAGGCAGTAAAAATAAACACCTAATTTCAATGCTGTTTGATGGCATTTATCATTTAGTGCGCATGTACCGGGTGCAACTTAGTATGGCCGGTCCGAGAGTGACCACCGCCTATGATGAACACAAACACATTGTTCAGGCCATTTTCAATCGTGACGCAGAATTAGCCGAAATGCTGATGCGCCGCCATATTATGTATTCTAAAAACAGTATCGAACATAAATTATCGTAGCGATTTGCGTGTAGCGTTTTACGCCCACAGCCATAATTACAAAGAGGAAAATATCATGAGTGCAGGTAAAAAATTTCGTCAAGCCTTAGCCAACAATAATCCACTGCAAATTGTTGGTGCCATTAATGCTTATACCGCCATGATGGCAAAAAAAATTGGTCATCAAGCGATATATTTGTCTGGTGGTGGCGTGGCTAACGCCTCTTATGGTTTACCCGATTTGGGCATGACATCGCTAAATGATGTGCTGGTTGATGTACAGCGGATTACGTCTGCCTGTGACTTACCTTTGCTGGTGGACATTGATACCGGTTGGGGCGGGGCATTTAATATTGCTAAAACCATTCGTGATATGGAAAAAGCCGGCGCAGCAGCTGTGCACATGGAAGATCAAGTGGCACAAAAGCGCTGCGGCCATCGTCCTAATAAAGAAATTGTGCCAGTAGAAGAAATGGTTGATCGGATTAAAGCGGCAGTCGATGCCCGCATTGATCCAGATTTTTTCATTATGGCGCGTACTGACTCATTTGCTCAAGAAGGTCTCGAAGCCGCCATAGAACGTGCAAAAGCTTATGTTGCTGCTGGTGCTGACGGTATTTTTGCTGAGGCCATTAAAACCGAACAACATTATCGCGCGTTTGCTGAAGCACTTGATGTGCCTATTTTGGCCAATATTACAGAGTTCGGCCAAACCGAATTATGGAATAAGCAACAATTAGGCGAGTGGGGTGCATCTATGGTGTTATACCCATTAAGCGCGTTCCGTGCGATGAACAAAGCAGCTGAAAATGTTTACAGTGCAATTTTAATCGATGGTGACCAAAAAGCCGTGGTTGATACTATGCAAACGCGGATGGATTTGTATGACTATTTAGGTTACCACGATTATGAGCAAAAATTAGACAGTCTATTTGCCGAAGGTAAAAACAAATAACCACCCAGCACAACAGATTGACAGGTTTACGACTAAAATAAAAAATACCCTACAATCGCGATTTAGCAGCGCTAAATCGCGAACAGCATAGAAAGGAAGATATTATGGTAGACAAGAAATTATCAGGCGCAGGATTACGCGGTCAGAGTGCTGGCGAAACAAAATTATGTACTGTAGGTAAATCAGGTTCAGGCCTGACGTATTGCGGTTACGATGTTTCTGATTTGGCTGATAACGCTACCTTTGAAGAAGTCGCTTATTTATTATTTAACGGCGAACTGCCTAGCCAAGCGCAATTAGCTGCTTATAAAACCGAATTAACAGCGCAGCGTGATTTACCCGATGCCCTTAAAGCGGTATTAAAACTCATTCCTGCTGATGCGCACCCAATGGATGTAATGCGCACCGGTTGCTCGTTTTTAGGTAACCTTGAGCCAGAAGTCGATTTTACTCAGCAGAATAAAGCCGCCAATCGCTTGTTAGCCGCATTCCCAGCGATCATGTGTTATTGGTATCGTTATAGCCATGACGGTGTAGACATTGATTGCACCACCGATGAAGACTCATTAGGCGGTCATTTCCTCAAACTACTGCACGGTAAAACCCCGTCAGAGATGCACCGTAAGGTGATGGATGTGTCACTTATTTTGTATGCAGAGCATGAGTTTAACGCTTCAACCTTTACTGCACGAGTATGTGCCTCGACACTATCTGATATGTATTCTTGTGTTACCGGTGCGATTGGTACATTACGTGGTCCTTTGCACGGTGGTGCTAACGAAGCGGCGATGGACATGATCCAAAAATTCAGTTCGCCAGCTGATGCTAAAGTGCAAATGGCGTTGATGTTAGCCCGCAAAGAAAAAATCATGGGCTTTGGCCATGCCATTTATAGCGAGTCGGACCCTCGTAATGTGATCATTAAAACGTGGTCAGAAAAACTGGCTCATGAACAGGGTGATACGTCGCTATATGACATTTCTGTCGCCTGTGAAGAGTTTATGTGGGACACCAAAAAGCTATTTTGTAATGCGGATTTCTTCCATGCCTCGGCTTATTATTTTATGGGCATTCCAACCAAGTTATTTACCCCCATTTTTGTCTGTTCACGTTTAACGGGGTGGGCGGCACATGTGATGGAGCAGCGCTCGAACAACCGCATTATTCGTCCAAGTGCTGATTATGTTGGTAGCGAACCTCGTAAAGTGGTTCCTATCAGCCAACGCTAATTTGATGATCGCGTCATCATCATGATGACGCGACTTTTTCGATGATCATCTATTAATTATCACATATTGATCACCGATCGCCGAATTTACTGTGGATGTTGTTATGAATACTGATTATCGTAAACCTTTACCTGGCACAAAATTAGACTACTTTGATACCGAAGAAGCCGTTGATGCTATTGCGGCCGGTGCTTATGCCAAACTGCCTTATTGTTCACGGGTGTTTGCCGAAAACTTAGTCCGTCGTTGTTCTCCTGAGACGCTTACTGATTCGTTAAAGCAGCTTATTGAACGCAAAAGTGACCTCGACTTTCCGTGGTACCCGGCCCGTGTGGTGTGTCATGATATTTTAGGCCAAACCGCATTGGTTGACTTAGCCGGTCTGCGTGATGCCATTGCTGAAAAAGGTGGCGACCCTTCAAAAGTAAACCCAGTGGTACCGACCCAATTAATTGTCGATCACTCACTTGCGGTAGAGCATGCCGGTTTTGAAAAAGACGCGTTTGAGAAAAACCGTGCCATTGAAGATCGCCGTAATGAAGACCGCTTCCATTTTATCAACTGGACTAAAACCGCCTTTAAAAACGTCGATGTTATCCAACCCGGTAACGGCATTATGCATCAAATTAATTTAGAGCGTATGTCGCCTGTGGTACATGCACTCGATGGTGTGGCGTTTCCAGACACCTTAGTGGGCACCGACAGTCATACGCCTCACGTGGATGCATTAGGCGTTATTGCGATTGGCGTAGGTGGCTTAGAAGCTGAAAGCGTCATGCTAGGACGTGCATCTTACATGCGTCTGCCTGATATTATTGGGGTTGAGGTTACGGGTAAGCCGCAACCTGGCATTACTGCCACCGATATAGTACTTGCGTTAACTGAATACTTACGAGCGCAAAAAGTAGTGTCATCGTATCTTGAGTTTTATGGTGAAGGTACCAGCCATTTAACCCTTGGCGATCGTGCCACCATTACCAATATGACCCCAGAATACGGCGCCACCGCGGCAATGTTTTATATCGATAGACAAACCATCGATTACTTAACCCTAACGGGTCGTGACGACGCCCAAGTTAAATTAGTCGAAACCTATGCTAAACAAGCGGGTTTATGGGCAGACACCTTAACGGGTGTTGAATATGAGCGGGTACTGCATTTTGACCTATCGTCAGTCGGTCGCAATATTGCTGGGCCATCAAATCCGCATTCTCGGGTGCCAACCTCAGAATTAGCGGCGCGTGGCATTAGTGGCGTGGTTGAAAACGAACCGGGTAAAATGCCCGACGGTGCAGTCATTATTGCCGCCATTACCAGTTGTACTAACACCAGTAACCCACGCAACATGATAGCAGCTGGTTTATTGGCTCGTAATGCCAATGCACGTGGCCTATTACGTAAACCTTGGGTGAAATCGTCACTGGCACCTGGCTCAAAAGCGGTGCAATTGTATTTAGAAGAAGCCGGTTTATTACCTGAGCTTGAACACTTAGGTTTCGGCATTGTCGGCTTTGCTTGTACCACCTGTAACGGCATGAGCGGCGCGCTTGATCCGGTTATTCAACAAGAAGTGATTGATCGCGACTTATACGCCACAGCAGTATTGTCGGGCAACCGTAATTTTGACGGCCGTATTCATCCCTATGCCAAGCAAGCCTTTTTGGCATCACCGCCATTAGTGATAGCCTATGCCATTGCTGGTACGATTCGCTTTGATATTGAAAAAGATATCTTAGGCATCGATAACCAAGGTCACTCGGTCACCTTAAAAGATATTTGGCCAACCGATGAAGAAATCGATTCGGTTGTCAAAGCCAGCGTCAAGCCAGAACAGTTCCGTAAAGTGTATGAGCCAATGTTCGACATTAAAGTGGAATATGGCAGTCACATTAATCCGCAATATGATTGGCGTCCACAAAGTACCTATATTCGCCGTCCACCTTATTGGGATGGAGCATTGGCGGGTGAGCGTACCATGAAAGGTATGCGTCCATTAGCCGTTCTGGGCGACAACATCACTACCGATCATTTATCGCCATCAAACGCGATTATGCTCGACAGCGCTGCAGGGGCTTACTTACACAAAATGGGCTTACCAGAAGCTGATTTTAACTCTTATGCTACCCACAGAGGCGATCACTTAACCGCCCAACGAGCCACCTTTGCTAATCCTAAATTGTTTAACGAGATGGTGCAGGAAAACGGCAAGGTTAAACAAGGTTCCCTGGCGCGCCTTGAGCCAGAAGGCCAAGTGACACGCATGTGGGAAGCGATTGAAACCTATATGGAGCGAAAGCAGCCACTGATTATTATTGCTGGCGCTGATTATGGCCAGGGTTCGTCACGTGACTGGGCGGCCAAAGGTGTGCGTCTTGCTGGAGTTGAAGTGATTGTTGCTGAAGGGTTTGAGCGTATTCACCGCACTAACTTAGTCGGTATGGGTGTGTTACCGCTTGAGTTCACTGCAGGTCATAATCGTCATACTTATCATATTGATGGTACTGAAACCTATGATGTTTTGGGTGATCGCAAGCCGGGTGCCATGTTAAAGGTGATCATGACGCGTAAAAACGCTGAGCAAGTGACCATTCCTGTTAAGTGTCGTGTTGACACTGCCGAAGAGTTGTCAATTTATGAAGCTGGCGGTGTATTACAGCGCTTTGCCCAAGATTTTCTAGCGTCTGAAGGCTCGAAGTAATCATGTCGTTACCGCAAACCCTTATCTCGATTAATGATCAACAGGCATAAGGGTTTGCTTATTTTTAAGCTTAACAGGAATATCTGATGACTCATTTACCACAAATGAAAATTCCCGCGACGTATATGCGCGGCGGCACCAGTAAAGGGGTATTTTTTAGTTTAACCGACTTGCCTGCTGCAGCCCAAGTGGCTGGGGCTGAACGTGATGCGTTATTACTGCGAGTCATTGGCAGTCCCGACCCTTACGGTAAGCACACTGATGGCATGGGCGGCGCGACCTCAAGTACCAGTAAAACGGTGATTTTATCTAAAAGCACTCAAGCAGATCACGATGTTGATTACTTATTTGGCCAAGTCTCGATTGATAAGCCGTTTGTCGATTGGAGTGGTAACTGTGGCAATTTGACCGCCGCGGTGGGTTCATTTGCCATCAGTAATGGGTTAGTTGACGCTCGTCGGGTGCCGCAAAATGGCACCGCAGTAGTGCGTATTTGGCAAGCCAATATTCACAAAACCATTATCGCTCATGTACCGATAACCCACGGTGAAGTACAAGAAACCGGTGATTTTGAACTCGATGGCGTGACGTTTCCTGCTGCTGAAGTGCAAGTCGAATTTCTTGATCCTGCCGACGGTGATGGTGCAATGTTTCCGACGGGTAATGTGGTTGATGAACTTGACGTACCTGGCGTGGGGACTTTTCTAGTCACCATGATCAATGCCGGTATTCCGACGATTTTCATCAATGCTGCAGATATTAACTACCTTGGCACTGAGCTACAAGACGCCATAAACAATGACGATAAAGCCTTAACCATGTTTGAAACCATTCGTGCTTATGGCGCGGTTAAAATGGGCTTAATAAGTGATATCGACGAAGCTGTCGCTCGTCAACATACGCCGAAAGTCGCCTTTGTTGCGCCTGCCGCTGACTATGTGTCATCAAGTGGCAAAAGTGTGACAACCACAGATATCGACCTGGTCGTTAGGGCATTATCTATGGGGAAATTACACCATGCCATGATGGGTACCGCTGCGGTGGCTATTGGCACTGCGGCTGCCATTCCGGGGACGCTAGTTAATTTGGCTGCCGGTGGGGGAGACAGAACGTCCGTTCGTTTTGGTCATCCATCTGGAACTCTGCGCGTTGGTGCACAGGCTGAATTAGTGCAAGGTCAATGGCAAGTCAAAAAAGCCATCATGAGTCGCAGTGCGCGGGTACTGATGGAAGGTAAGGTGAGAGTGCCACAATAGTCACGGCTCTGTTTATTACCCAAAACCTCGGCATGTCCGAGGTTTTTTATTTTATCGATAAATAAACAGCTTAACTTGACACAAAAAAGAATATTATTTTATTAGAAACAATATTTTATGTGAAAAACGTTATCTTGTTATAAAATTGTAATCTAAGTTAAAAAATGCTTGATCCCTTAGGCAAATTAGTATGTCATATGCTGAGTTTATTTGTCCCAATATTGATGCGTATTAAGTCATCTTTATGTCATTAAAAAAGTCTCTAATTAAGGAGCTACCTCGTTGTTGTGATCCATTAAATACACTAAGTTCCTTTTAATCTTGTTAACTTAAAAGTTAATAAGCGAGACGATTATTAATCATTCATGTATTAACATGAAACAGATTGCTGACAGAGTCAATGAATGGCGCCGAGGGCAATACAAAAGGAAACAATTATGGTTGAACACATTACCGGCATGCTGGCATTAATCGGTGTGCTGTCGCTTTTGTGTCAATGGGTTGGTTGGAAATTACGTCTACCAGCAATTTTACCACTTCTATTATGTGGTCTACTGTTAGGGCCAGGGTTAGGTGTATTAGATCCAGATGAAATTTTCGGCGATTTATTGTTTCCTATTATTTCTTTAGGTGTTGCGGTCATCCTGTTTGAAGGGGCACTAACACTTAATTTTAAAGAAATTAAAGAGCATGGCCGCATGGTGACACACCTCGTCACGATCGGCGCTTTTATTACTTGGGCGTGTATTGCGCCCGCCGCCCATTACCTTCTCGGTTTTGATTGGGCTATCGCCATGTTATTCGGCGCATTAGTAGTGGTAACGGGTCCAACCGTGATTGTACCAATGTTGCGCACCGTAAAACCCAAATCAAATTTGGCCAGTATTTTACGTTGGGAAGGTATTGTTATTGATCCCATTGGTGCGTTATTAGCGGTACTTGTTTTTGAGTATATTGCCGCCGCCGCCGATCCAACCACTCATGTATTGAATGCGTTAGGGCTAACCTTACTGCTTGGATTTGGCTTAGGCGCTGCGGCCGGTTTTTTGACCGGTATCGCAATCCGTAAAAACGTGTTTCCACATTATTTGCGTAATACTGCCGTGCTCACCATCATGCTGGGTATTTTTGTCGGTTCTAACATCTTACAAGAAGAGTCTGGTCTGTTAACCGTAACCGTTATGGGGATTTGGTTAGCCAATATGCGTGGCGTAGACATCGCTGATATCCTCGAGTTTAAAGAGACCCTAACGGTACTGTTAATATCAGCGCTATTTATTCTATTGGCGGCTCGTCTTGATTCGGGGGCGATGCTTGATCTTGGTTTTGGTGGTCTTGGCGTACTATTAGTGGCGATGTTTATTGCGCGTCCATTAAGCATTTGGATTTCTGGCTTAGGCACCAACTTATCGTCAAAAGATAAGTGGTTTTTAAGTTGGGTTGCACCTCGCGGTATTGTGGCGGCAGCCATTTCATCTTTATTTGCAATTAAGTTAGAGTCGGTTGGGTTAGAAGGCGCGAGTTCGATTGTGCCGTTAGTATTCTTAATCATTATTGGTACGGTAGTGATCCAAAGTTTAACCGCCGGTCGTTGGGCGGCATTTTTAGGGGTAAAAGAAGGCTCAAACCAAGGGGTATTGATATTTGGAGCATCAAAATTCTCCCGTGAACTGGCTTTAATTTTAATTTCCAAAAATATTAAGGTCATTTTAGCCGATAACAACTGGGACAACATTCGTCAAGCGCGCATGGTCAATATTCCGGTATATTTTGGTAATCCTGCCTCAGAGCATGCCACTAATTACATGGACTTAAGTGGCATTGGCCGAGTGTTAGTGATATCGCCTTACCGTCAGTTAAATCCGTTGGTAATATTTCACTTCCAAGATTTAATGGGCACAGAAAAAGTTTATGGTTTAAATAATGCTGACAGTGCGAGTGCTCGTCATCAGTTGTCTGAATCCTATCTAAAACGCTTATGTTTGTTTGGTGAGAATATCTCTTATGCCAAGATTGCCACTTTAATGGCAAAAGGCGCGGTACTGAAAATAACTAACATTACCGAAAACTTTACCTTTGCACATTTCAAAAAACGCTATGGAGAAACGGCTATGCCTCTGGTTTATTTAACGAAAGAAGGTAAAGTTAAAGTGTTCTCTGGCGTTGAAGCGATTGTTCTCCCTGTGGGTATCGAGTTAATTAGCTTATTGCCGCAAGAAGCACAAGATCAAGCGGTTATTCAGCGAGCTGTAGATGATGAAGCGGAGCGGAAAACCAAAGCATTAGTTGAAGCAGATGCAAAAGTGGCAGCTGAAGCGAGAGTCGTTCGTGAAGCACAAGAAGCGCAGCTTCGTGCAATTGAAAAGTCACGCCGTAAAGAAGAAGAGCTTGCTCTGTTTGAAGTGGATGAAAAAGCCCGTTGATTAGCTGAAAAAGCGACACTAGTGCAGCAGGAAACCAGTGAGTTATCCAATAAGTTAACTGAACAAGAGGTTGTCAAAAAGACCACTAAGGATCAACTCGCCGCAACACCCGTTGACGATGCGACTCGCGATACTGTCTGTGAACTTAAAACCGGCGAAGAACCTAAAGTGGTGTAATTCACTGTGAGGTGATTATTAGTGACATTTCGTCTTAATTAGCTTGATAATAATGTAAAAGGCTTAGCAGTTGCTAAGCCTTTTTGTTGCTCATGCAAGGGTCATGTAACTGTCATACGATGGGATTGAGCTGAATTAATCTGCCAGTGTCGCTAATACCACTTCATGATGATCTTTGGTTTTGAACTTGTTGAGTACATGGCTAACGTTACCATCAGTCCCCACGACAAAACTTAAACGGTGAATACCATCGTAAATTTTACCCATAAATTTTTTCTCGCCCCACACACCAAAACCGTCAGCAACGGCATGGTCTTCATCACTTAACAAAGCAAAATTGAGTTGTTGTTTGTCTGAAAACTTGGCCAGTTTAGCCACAGGATCAGGGCTAATGCCCAATACTGTTACGTTTAAGCCATCAAGTTGTGCTTTGATATCGCGCAGGCCTTGTGCTTGCACTGTGCATCCGGGAGTCGATGCCTTAGGGTAGAAGTACACCAACACAGGACCTTTCGTTAATACTTCCTTTAACGATATGGTTTCACCTGCTTGGTTATTAAGACTAAATTGTGGTGCGTTATCACCGACCTGTAATGTATTCATCAGTTGTCCTTAATATTTAAGATGCGATTTCTGCTCAAAAAGCCCTGAGAAGTTCACGTTAATCGCATCAATATGGATTGTATTACCGTGGTTAAACATTTTTAACTATTATGGCGCCGCAATACCTTGCATACGTTTAATGGTGCACTCTAATGACAAAGATTCAGCCAGTTCATGAATACCTTGTTCAAGCTTCAATAGATTGACTTTATCGGGGATATTGATAGCGAGTAGAATCGACTGAGTTTTAAGATTGTTATTATCTTCAGCGTGGGAGCGGACTGCACCTAAATCGAGGCCTCTTTCAGCCAAGAAATGGGTAATGCTCTTCATGGTTCCGCGTAGATCTTCACCATTAAAAATAACTTCAATACGAGAGACAAAGTTTTTGGGCGTATGTTTGGATGTTCGCTTCATTACCGTCATGAGTTCAAGTTCAACACTCAACACGGGTAATAAGCTTTCGATTTTTGTCATCGCTGACCAAGATCCTGATATCATCATAATTAAGGTAAATTCATTACCAAATAATGCCATACGACTGTCGACTATATCGCAATCACAATCACTTGCTAAACGCGCTAAACGACTCACTAATCCAGGACGGTCTGCGCCCATTGCCGTAACGACCAGATAATTGGTCATGGATTTTCCTCACTTTTTGATATCTTAGAGCGAAAACTTATGCCAAAGCATGTAAGTTTTGGTGCGGGTGTTAATACTATCATTTTTCACTAAAACACCTCAATATACTAACCTATATCACTCACATAAATGTGATTATTTTTTAGCGCTATGGCTTCAAAGATGCTAGGTTACTGTGCAATAAATAGTATAAATAACTTATTTCAGATTCTGGTTACCGTAGAGCTTGTCATTAGTGGTTGGCATCAGTAACATAGCGAATCCTGAAACCGTGGGGAAGATAGATGATAAACGGAAGCATCGTAGCCTTAATCACACCAATGAATAGTGATGGCACAGTAGATTATGCAAGTCTTGAACGACTTGTTGAGTTTCATATTGAACAAGGTACTGATGCCATTGTCGCGGTCGGTACTACAGGCGAATCAGCAACTTTGCCTATGACAGAGCATGTGGCTGTTGTTACCCAAACGGTTAAGTTTGCATCAGGTCGTCTGCCTGTTATTGGTGGTAATGGCGCCAATGCCACTGCAGAAGCAATAGAATTAACCAAAGCAATGCAAAAATCAGGTGTTGTCGCCATGCTTGGCGTGACCCCTTATTACAATAAGCCTTCGCCAAAGGGGCTCATTGCCCATTATAAGGCGGTTGCTGCAAGTACTGACATTTCGCAAATTCTTTATAATGTACCAGGTCGTACCGCTGTTGATATGAAACCCGAAACCGTGGCGGAATTATCAAAGGTGAGTAATATTATTGGTGTAAAAGAGGCTACTGGCGATTTAAGCCGGGTCTCACGTTTGCGCGAATTGTGTGGTGATGAGTTTTTACTTTACAGCGGTGATGATGCCACAGCACGCGAGTTTTTATTGCTGGGTGGTAATGGCGTTATTTCCGTAGCGAATAATATTGTTCCACATGCGTTTAAAGCCATGTGTGATGCCGCATTATCTAAAAATGCTCAATTAGCTGCCACCATTGATCAACCATTGATGGGCATATATCGCTCTTTATTTTGTGAAGCCAACCCAATCCCAGTAAAATGGGCTGTTCATAGAATGGGTTTGATAGCTGATGGTCATATTCGTTTACCTTTAACTGAACTTTCTGAGCAGTTTCATGGTCTGTTAATAGAAACAATGAAACAAGCTCATATCGAGGTAAAATAAATTCATGTTAAAGAAAGTCACTCCGTTACTCCTTGTTGCAGCTATTACAGCTTGCAGTACACCATTAGATCGCCGTCAGGCAAATGGTGATGATGATTTCGTCAATGCTGAAACTACGCCATTATTGACGATCCCACAGGGCTTGAATACGCCTACTTACAGCAAAGAATATGATATTCCCGCTGTGGGCAATAAAGTAAACAAGCAACTTGTGGGTAAAAATCTTGATATTCGTGCACCATTGCAAGTATTACCAATGGCTGAAGGCACACACATCGAAGAAAGCAATGATAATATTCGAGTGGTGATTGAATCGATTGAAAGTACCACTGATTTAAATCAAGAAATATTTGATGTGATTAATGGTTATCTAGCCAAAAACAATATTGCTGTGCGTAGTGAAGATATGGCTGCAGGCTTTATTGAAACTGATTGGATTGAAAATGATGAAGTCATTGAATCTAATTGGTGGAGCAGTGACAAAGTGTATCAACTTCGTCAACGCTATCGTTATCAAGTAGAGGTGAAATCTCACGGTCGTTCAGGCTCTGTCGCAATTGATTTAATTGAACATCAAGAATTTTACGATGATAAAGATCAAAAGATTTTATTAAATGGTGAAGACAAGCGTCGTTATACCACTGATATGCTAAATAATGCCATTGCTTATATGAGTATTAAACGTGATCAAGCTATCCGTGCTGCACGGATTGAGCAAAGTCTTGGTATTAAAGTTGATTTAGTGACGAATGCCAGCGAATCTGCTTATTGGTTAGCTGATGCAAGTTACAAATCGGTTTGGGATCGCTTACGGTTAGTGTTACCGGAAATGGGTTTTGATGTTGTTGATATGGATAACAGCAAAGGCTTGTTTTACATTAATTTAGAAGAAAGCGGCGGTTTCTGGAGCTCTTTATGGAGTGAAGAAAAGTTGTCATTGAAAAAAGGCAATTATCGTCTACTGCTTAAAGAAACCGAAGATGTTAATCAAACTAAAATATTGCTGCGTGATGTAGAAGACAAACCATTACCTGATGAGTCTATTACAGAAGTGTACAACATTATCTCAGACTTAATGCAAGAAGACCGTAAAATTCGTTAAGCGTTACGGTTAACGACTTTATCCTAAAAGAGACGCTTCGAGCGTCTCTTTTGCTTTGCCGGCTATACAGTTTTAATATTCATTTTATTCAATGGGTCGTTAGTCTGCACATATTAATGTCTCCAGTTCAATCCATATAGACACGATAACGCGAGCTCCTTTTTTAAATAATCCCCCAGAAAAGCTTAACTCTCGCAGAATGAACCGAGACTTAAAGTGATGCTATAAACGATTTGTCACAGCATGTGTCGACAATCAGACCTCTATATTGGATTGATATTCACATAATGCGTAAAAAGCAAAAAATATGCATTATTATTGCTTTAAAAGCACAATATAGTGCATATAATTTCGATGTGAACCTTTTGCTTGATATGTTCGTAGTTTGTAAATGAAAGTAAAACAACTTGATGTAGTTTTATTGCTAAGTACAATCATACAAGTTAAAAATCATATATATAATTCATTTAACCTTCGATGGTTACGGACCTGAAATGAAAAAGATAATTGTACTGATCGCCATAGTGTTGGCTGCGCTGTCGGCTTACTATTTAATGTTTCCTCAAGAGGCCGTCATTCAACGTCCGAGACCTATACCTAATGTGGTTGTAGCTAACGTGGCGATTATGCCTATTCGTGATGAAGTAGAAGCTTTAGGTACAGGAAAAGCGTATGAATCGATCATAGTGACATCAAAAATCACTGAAATTGTAACCAATATTAATTTTAAAGATGGTGATTTGGTCGAAAAAGGTAAGCTATTAGTGCAATTGAGAAATGACGAACATAAAGCCAAAGTGGCCGTCACTGAAATCAAATTAATTGAAAATCTACGTGAATTGGATCGTATCCGTTCATTGGTCACCAGCAAAACCATCGCAGAATTAGAACGAGACCGGTTACAAAGTTTAATCGATACCACTCGTGCGGAAGTCGAGCAAGCAAAAGCGGCACTCAATGATCGCACTATTAAAGCGCCATTTGCAGGTAAATTAGGCTTACGCCAAGTGAGTGTCGGCAGTTTGGTTACCCCTGGTGAGCAAATCAGTACGTTAGATGATGTGAGTAAAATCAAATTAGACTTTTCAGTGCCAGAACGTTTTATCCAAGAATTACAACCAGGTAAATTAGTGGAAGCCAGAGCCGTTGCTTATCCAGACCAGATATTCAAAGGCGTTGTGACCTCGATTGACAGCAGGGTTAACCCTGAAACCCGAGCGGTAGTCGTGCGTGCGGTAATGCCTAATGATGATTATAAGTTACTGCCCGGCATGCTAATGAAAGTCCGTCTTATTAAGCAAAGTCGTGAAGCATTATTGTTACCAGAAGCCGCTATTATTCCTATTCAAAACAAACATTATGTGTATGTGGTTAATGCAGAAAATAAAGTTGAACAGCAACAAGTTACCTTAGGCACCCGGACGCGAGGTTGGGTTGAAATAACCAAAGGGCTTAAGGTTGATCAGCAAGTGATTATTCGCGGTATTTTAAAAGTTCGACCTGGAGATAAGGTTCAAGTTCAACAAGCTGAAAACTTCAATTTTGCTCTTATTGAAGCAATGGAGAAGTCGGCATGATCTTAACTGACTTATCGGTTAAAAGACCGGTTTTTGCATCTGTTATTAGTATCTTACTGATTGTATTAGGTTTAGTATCATTCGGTAAATTACCCTTGCGGGAGTACCCAAATATTGATCCGCCGATTGTGTCGGTCGAGACCAGTTATCGTGGCGCCAGTGCTTCTGTCGTCGAGAGTCGAATTACCCAACTTATCGAAGACAAGATCAGTGGTGTAGAAGGGATACGTCATATTAGTTCTTCCAGTAGTGATGGCCGTTCAAATGTCACTATTGAGTTTGATATTAATCGAGATATTGAGGCTGCGACCAATGATGTGCGCGACCGCATCTCTGGTTTATTAGAGCAGCTTCCAGAAGAAGCCGATGCGCCATCCATTTACAAAGCCAACGGCAGCGACGAAGTGATTATGTGGCTGAATTTAGTGTCCGATCAAATGGATATCTTGCAGCTTACGGATTATGCCAATCGTTATTTAGTCGATCGTTTTGCCGTAATTGATGGGGTGTCGACATTACGTTTAGGTGGCGGCAAGGTGTATGCCTTGCGAATTTGGATTGACCGTCAAGCGTTAGCTTCGCGCAATCTAACCGTCTCTGATGTTGAAGATGCGTTACGCTCTGAAAATGTTGAATTGCCAGCCGGGTCAATCGAATCGAAAGATCGTCACTTTACGGTGCGCCTAGACAGGGTATTTAAAACGGCGAATGACTTTTCTAACTTAGTGATCAAGCAAGGTGAGGACGGTTATTTAATTAAATTAAGTGATGTCGCCAAAGTAGAAATTGGTTCCGAGGAAGAGCGTATTATCTTCCGAGGCAACAAAGAGGCGATGATTGGCTTAGGCGTCAGTAAACAATCTACGGCTAATACCCTGGACGTCGCGCGCGCGGCGAATATCTTGGTAGACAAGCTTAACCCAACATTGCCAGCCGGCATGAAGATTAAACGATCATATGACAGCTCAGTGTTTATTGAAGCCTCTATTGCTGAGGTTTATAAAACACTGTTTATTGCCATGGTGTTAGTTATTATCGTTATTTACTTGTTTTTAGGTTCCGTGCGAGCGATGTTAATTCCAGCCATCACTGTGCCCGTATCTTTAATGGGGACCTTTATAGTGCTATATGCACTAGGGTATACCATCAACTTACTGACATTGTTGGCGATGATCCTCGCCATTGGCATGGTGGTCGATGATGCCATTGTGATGCTCGAAAATATTCATCGACGTATTGAAGAAGGCGATTCACCGTTAAAAGCAGCCTTCTTAGGCGCGCGTGAAGTGGCATTTGCCGTGGTGGCAACAACCTTGGTACTTGTTGCTGTGTTTATGCCGATCACCTTCTTAGAGGGTGATTTAGGCAAGCTGTTTAAAGAGTTTGCGGTCACCATGAGCGCGGCAGTGATTTTTTCCAGTATTGTGGCGTTAACGTTAAGCCCGATGATGTGCTCAAAATTATTAAAACCCGCAAACCAAGACCCGTGGTTAGTTAAACAAGTCGATAAGATGATGAGTAAGCTATCAAGTTGGTATTTGATAAGTTTACAAGCGGGCATGAAAAAACCGATTTTAGTGTCATTAATTGTACTGTTCTCGTTTGCATTAAGTGGGTTTTTATTGAATAAAATCCCCCAAGAATTTGCCCCACAAGAAGACCGGGGTTCTATGTTTTTAATTGTTAATGGTCCTCAAGGCGCAAGCTTTGAATACATTGAAAAATACATGGATGAAGTCGAAGGTCGGTTAATGCCACTGGTTGAAAGCGGCGAAATTAAGCGCTTATTGATCCGTGCCCCTCGTGGTTTTGGAACCTCTGCTGATTTTTCAAATGGTATGGCGATCATTGTGCTCGAAGATTGGGCTGAGCGCCGCAGTGCTAATGAAATTATTGTCGATATCCGTAATCGCTTATCAGATTTAGCCGGCATTCGTGCTTTCCCGATTATGCGCCAAGCGTTTGGTCGCGGTGTGGGTAAACCTGTGCAGTTTGTTATCGGTGGTCCAAGCTACGAAGAACTGGCGGAGTGGCGTGATATTATGCTTGATAAAGCCAAAGAGAATCATAAAATCATTGGTTTAGATCACGATTATCAAGAAACCAAACCACAGTTGAGAGTGGTAATTGATCGGGAACGCGCGGCAGATTTAGGTGTGTCGATTTCCCATATTGGCAGAACATTAGAGTCAATGCTGGGGTCGCGCTTGGTCACAACCTTTATGCGCGATGGCGAGGAGTATGATGTTATTGTTGAAGGTAATCGTGATAATCAAAGTACTGCGACTGATATGGAGAACATTTATGTTCGTTCTGACCGCTCGCAAGAACTGATCCCGTTATCAAACTTAGTCTCGGTTGAAGAGTTTGCCGATGCGAGTTCGTTAAATCGCTACAATCGTATGCGTGCCATCACGTTAGAAGCCAACTTAGCAGATGATTATACTCTGGGTGAATCGTTAGATTATCTCAATGAACTTGCTGTGACGTATTTACCTGCAGAAGCGGTGATCAGTTATAAAGGTCCATCGTTAGATTACCAAGAGTCGGGTAACTCGATGAACTTTGTATTCTTACTAGCATTGGGAATTGTTTTTTTAGTGCTTGCGGCACAGTTTGAAAGCTATATTCATCCTTTGGTGATTATGTTAACTGTACCACTCGCGACTTTAGGTGCGCTAATTGGGTTATGGTTTACAGACCAAAGTATCAATATTTACAGTCAAATTGGAATTATCATGCTGGTTGGCTTGGCTGCTAAAAACGGTATCTTAATCGTTGAATTTGCCAATCAATTACGCGACCGAGGTGTTGAGTTTCAACAAGCGATTTTACAAGCTTCGACTCAACGTTTACGGCCCATTTTAATGACCGGTATTACCACTGCTGCAGGCGCTATTCCATTAGTGTTGTCCAGTGGAGCAGGGGCTGAAACTCGATTTGTAATAGGGGTAGTGGTGTTGTCAGGTATTTTACTGGCGACTTTCTTTACCTTGATTGTTATTCCTGTTGCTTATAGCTTATTTGCCCGTAATAGCAGCTCACCGCAAGCGGTGGCGAAGCAGTTAGAAATAGAATTACAAGACGACTAACTTTACTTTTTTGAGTGATGTCAAAAGCCAGTTATGCAAATGACTGGCTTTTTAGCTTTTTCGGCGGCAGTTTAATCGACGATTTTATTGTGGTTGCGATCTCTTTATAGGTGACTTTATGGTGACCGGGTCATTCTTATAGAGAAATAGCTATGCGCCACGTAAAATTAAGCAGCTTGCTGTTGCCGTGGCCAATAGTTTGCCGTCTTCAGTGGTTAATGTTGCTTCAGCAATGCCCAATGATGTAGACAAGTTCATCACGCTACCTTTGGCTAATAAACGTTGTTTTTGCGGTACTGGGCGGACCATCTTAATGTTTAAATCTATGGTTGAATAGCCGACACCAGCAGGCAAGGCTGAATGAACTGCACATGCCGTTGCCGAGTCTAATACCGTGGCGGCAAAACCACCATGAACGCCACCCATAGGGTTTAAGTGACGCTCATCAGCGAAGGCCTCGAAGGTAACCGATCCTTGGCTCACTTCAATGGCCGTCATTGGCATGGTTTTGGTGATGGAGGGAGCTGGGATATCGCCATTGAGCATGGCTTGCATTAATTGTAATCCGGTAAAGTGCTTCATGTTAACCCTTTGTCTATCTGAACAATCTGTAGCAATAAAAAAGGGTAAAGCTTCCGCTTTACCCTTTTTACTTTAGGTTTATAACCTAGGCAGCTAGGCTGCTTTTTCTCGCTTAGCTTTAGGCGCTAGTTGCGCGCGGAGCTCATCGGTATCGAAGTCATCAACGTTAATTGATTTCAAACGACCAATTTCAGCTCGTTCAAGTAAAGCGATTTCGCTGTCGCTTAACACACCAAGCGCTTTACCTTCTGCAGCAACTTTGTCTAACCACATAAATGGTAGACGTTTACCGGCAGCTTTACAGACTTTGTCATACAGTGGTTCTGCAGCTAGGATATCCTTAAACGTTTGTTCTTGGATACCAACAGGATTGAACTCAGATGGCGTCCAGAACTGGCCTTTACCTAAACGGTCACGGCTAGCACAGGGGGTTTGCATAATCTTAGCTACTTTGTGATCTAATACATCACTTGGACGCTTAATTGGACGACCGAATGGGAAGATCACCGCACGAAGCGCAATGCCTAAGCCCATTGGGAAGTTGTTAAGCAAGTCATCTAACGAATCTTGTAACTTGTATAACGAATCTTCAACAGCCCATTGCACTAACGGTAAATCTTCAGTTAAACGGCCATCGTCTTGATAACGTTTTAATGTGGCAGAGGTTAGGTACAGCTGACTTAACAAGTCACCTAAACGAGCAGAAATACGCTCTTTACGTTTTAGGTTGCCACCAAGGGTTGCCATCGCTAAATCAGATAATAATGCTAAGTTAGCACTGAAACGGTTCATCTGTTGATAATAACGTTTAGTTTTATCTGAGTAAGGGCTATTGGAGAAACGAGATGAGGTTAAGCCCATCCAGAAGCTACGAATGAAGTTAGATGTTGCAAAACCAATATGACCAAATATCGCGGCGTCAAAGTTAGCTAAACCACGGTTTGCATCCGTATCAAATGCAGACTCCATTTCGGCCAATACATATGGGTGGCAGCGTATTGCGCCTTGACCATAAATGATCATTGAACGAGTCAGTATGTTTGCACCTTCTACGGTAATTGCAATCGGTGCTGCTTGATAGCCACGGCCTAAATAGTTATTAGGGCCAAGACAAACACCTTTACCACCATGAATGTCCATTGCATCAATAACACACTTTTGCATTCTGTCGGTTAAGTGGTACTTAACGATGGCAGAAATCACCGAAGGTTTTTCACCTAAATCGATAGCAGTAGTCGTTAATGTGGCAACAGCATCCATTAAGTATGCGTTACCACCAATACGCGCCATTGGCTCTTCAATACCTTCTAACTTACCGATAGGTAATTTAAATTGGCGGCGAATACGAGCGTAAGCTCCAGTCGCTACCGCGGCGGTTTTTACTCCACCGGCTGAGTTTGAGGGTAGGGTAATACCACGACCCACTGACAAACATTCAACCAACATTCTCCACCCTTGGCCTGCCATTTCTGGACCACCAATAATGAAGCTTAATGGCACAAACACTTCGTTTCCGCGTGTTGGACCATTTTGGAACATACAGTTCAATGGGAAGTGACGACGGCCGGTTTCAACACCAGGAACATCCGTAGGGATAAGCGCACAAGTAATGCCTAATTCTTCTTTGTCACCTAAAAGGTGATCAGGGTCGCGTAGTTTAAATGCAAGACCTAATACGGTCGCGACAGGTGCTAACGTAATATAACGTTTGTTCCACGTTAGTTTCATGCCAAGAACTTCTTCGCCTTGGAATTCACCTTTACATACAACGCCGAAATCTGGGATTGAACCAGCATCACTGCCTGCTTCAGGGCTCGTTAATGCAAAACATGGCACTTCTAAGCCTTTCGCTAAACGTGGTAAGTAATGATCTTGCTGATCTTTAGTACCGTAATGTTGCAATAGCTCGCCAGGGCCTAGTGAATTGGGTACGCCTACTGTAGAGGCTAGTTCGCTACTCACGCCGGCCAACTTTTGTAACACACATGATTGAGCATAAGCTGAATATTCAAGACCACCGAATTTTTTCTTGATGATCATCGCGAAGAAGCCATGATCTTTTAAGAATTGCCAGATCTCCGGTGGTAAATCCCCAAGCACATGAGACACTTCATGTTGATTAAGCATTTTACAGACTTCTTCAACCGGACCATCTAGGAATGCTTGTTCATCGGCAGTTAACCGTGCTTTTGGGTAGTTGTGTAATTTGCTCCAGTTAGGGTTACCGGCAAACAAATCTGCTTCCCACCACGTAGTACCAGCTTCAATGGCTTCTTTTTCTGTTGAAGACATCTCTGGCATAATACCGCGATACACTTTTATCAGTGGGCGACTGATAAAATTCTGCCTGAATGATTTGATATTGAGTGGCAGTGCAATAACAATGAAAATAATCCATGCAATTACACCAGTAATGTCTAAAGTGCTACCGACAACGAGCACAATGGCTGCTGCAACTGTGGTTGATAGTAGGGATACCCTTAGGTATGCCATAGCGCCGAGCACAAAGATCATCGCGATGATCCAAAGTAGGGTGGTCAATGTACTTCTCCTTAAAACTATTCAAAATAGGTAATGAATAGCCCGTCAATTGTTGATCTTATTCACAGATTCGATCGTGGTCAGACCTGTGTCACGTAAAAGTTAACCTTATGCAGACTCGATTACAAGTGTTTTTCAAACAATTGTTTAAATATTTGTGTGACAGAAATATTCCACTCAATAAGCTTAGTATATACAATACGTTTATAAGAAGTGTTTAGCTCAATATGGCAATAAAAAGGCAAGGTTAATGTGTGAATTACTGGCGATGAGTGCCAATGTACCAACGGATATTGTATTTAGTTTTACGGGCTTAGCTGAGCGCGGTGGGGTAACGGGTCCTCATGTTGATGGCTGGGGGATTACCTTCTATGAAGGCAAAGGACACCGCACCTTTAAAGATGCTTGTCCTAGCAGTAAGTCACATATTGCAGAGCTCATTAAGTCATATCCAATTAAAAGTGAAATAGTGATCAGTCATATTCGCCAGGCAAATCGAGGCTGTGTGTCCTTGGTCAATACTCACCCATTTAGTCGTGAGCTTTGGGGCCGTTATTGGACCTATGTGCATAATGGTCAATTAACTGATTATCAGACTAAATTTATCGTGTCACGGTTTCAACCTGTTGGAGAAACTGACAGTGAACTGGCTTTCTGCTGGATATTGGAATCTGTGGTCAATAAATTTGGTGAGTATGAACCTGACAATATGAATGAGGTGTTTGAGTATATTGGCCAACTTGCCGATGAAATAAGACAACTAGGTGTATTTAATATGTTGCTCAGTAACGGCATAGACTTAATGACTTACTGTACCAATAATTTATGCCACATCACTCGCCGAGCTCCATTTGGAAAGGCAACCTTGATCGATACCGATGTGGTCATCGATTTTAGTCAAGAAACCACCCCCAATGACGTGGTGACAGTAATTGCCACCCGACCGTTAACCAATAATGAAAATTGGGTTATTTTACAGCCAGGTGAGTGGACGTTATTCCGTAAAGGTGAGTTAATCCGTCGCTAATTGCTTAATGTTGTCTAATTCTGACTCACTGATGCCTGCGTCATTTTCAGCATCTGCCACTAGTTTATCAAGCGCTGCTGAACCTTCATGCTCAGGACCATCAATGAGCACGGGGGTCATTGGTGGCAATGCTTGTTCAAATTGATAGCTTGCTAGCTGAATATCCAGTTGCTTGCTGCCTTTTGAAAAATGACTTAATCGCACCGGTAGATAAGCTAAATCTGGTGCCATCCAGAAAAATGTCTGTCTTTTGGTACTATCGCGAACAACTTCAACCTTAACCGTATCGTAAGTGCCGCTTTCTATGATGACTTTTTCTTTGCCTAATACTCTAAATTGATAGTCATCGACTTCTTTTTCTTTAACCATTTTATAATCTAACGGTCTTATATTTGCAGCGAGATCCATTCTAAATTGTAATTGCACCATTAAAGGATCAAATACTTTTTCTTCGTATGGCAGTTTTAATGCTTCCTGCTTATAGATGGTATGAATAAATTGTTGGGCTTTGGCAAATGCAGTCTGTTCTGTGTAATCACTGCCTGTACCTGTCCGTTCATGTATGTATCTAAATGGCACCAATTTACCATCTTCTAGGGTGAACTCGCTTTTAAGGTGACGTTGATCAGACAGTATGAATAAACTGACATCGCTATCAAAATGATAACTGTAAAAACCGCTATCGGTTGCAGGTAAGCGATAATTTGCTACACCTAATTCAATGCTGCCATAAAATACGTTGTATTTAGCGGTGTGGGCCGTCAAGGGTGATAAAATAGCCGCTTTTTGGATACCACTTAATGCCGCAGTTGGATTAACTTGTTCACCTTGTTTTCCGATAACAGCGGTTTGTGACACACCTAATGGCTCCGTCATCTCAGCATCTGAAGTCAGCGGTTGGTTGTCAGAGGCGTGTGCGAAAATCACAGGACTAATACACAAGATCAACGTGAATAAGCGAGTTAATTTATTTGCCAATGTATAATTACCTTAAAGTATAAAAACAGTTAACAATCTGATATTAAAAGGGTAATGTCATTACCAATGTGGCAATATCAGGTTTCCATTGATATTGAGACAATGAAATCTTGCCTGCGTTCACTTCTATACCTTCTAATCTTAATAATTCTTGTTGGGTTCGAAAAGGTTCAGTATTGTTAGCGAATGATATTTTTCCTTGGCTGTTAATGACACGATGCCATGGTAATGCTAATGATTGTGGTGCTAATTTTAGGGCTCGTGATACGTAACGCGCCCGTCCTGGTAATCCCGCTAAATCGGCGGCTATGCCATAAGGTAATACATTGCCTTTGGGGATGAGGTTAACAATAAACCAGATACGCTCCATCGAAGAAAGGGTTGCCATTACATTCCAAACAAAGATGCTTTAGACGCAATAATGATTAAATATTGAATATTAGGCAAGGATAATAAAAATAGCATCAAGTGTACAATCGCAATATAGGTGATAGCGAGGATATAATAACTGTATTATCAACGTTTAGAGTACCGTTAAGTAGATACATAAAAAGTGTGACACCGCGCCGCCGAGCACAAACAAGTGCCATATAGCATGATTAAAGGGAATACGTTTTCCAATATAAAATATCACTCCCAGACTATAAAATAAGCCCCCCGCGAATAATAAGCCTAAACCTACATCACTCATGTGTTGGTTTAAATCGCTGATTACGGTGACACATAACCAACCCATCACTAAATATAACACCACACTAAACGCTTTAAATCGCCCGATAAATAAGGTTTTAAAAATAATACCGCCAAGTGCCAACGCCCAAATGGCGATAAGTACCCTTGTAGCTTGTGGGCTTTGAAGGCTTATCAACATCATTGGGGTATAAGTGCCAGCGATGAGGGTATAAATGGCACAATGATCTGCCATCTTAAAACGGCGACGCCAAAGTGTTGTTTTACTTGAATGGTACAATGTTGAGGCCAAAAACAGCGCAATAATACTAATGCCATAGATAAACACACCGGCTAATTGTATGAATGATAAGTGTGCAGGGGCTTTGGTTAACATTAGGATTAAGCCGACTATTCCCGCTAAGATACCTAAGCCATGGGAAAGGCTGTTTGCTGTTTCTTCTTTGTGACAATAGTCAGAAGCAGTATGAGTTAAGTTATCTTGATGAGCTGACGATGTGGCTATGGATGAATTCATGATTGTCCGTTGTGTTGTTGAATGGAAATGAATCGAAATCAAGTCTAACAGTGTCCAACTACAATAGCATTAAATTGGTGAACACGTGTAAGCTGAATATGATCCTTGGGTCTACATCCGTTTGAACTGCTATAGCTGTAGTACAAAAAATAGCAAGATAGTTTGTTCATACAAGCTAATAATCTCGACGCTGCCACTGTAAAGGTTAGACATATGACGCAAACATTAAGGCTGTTCGTTGTGCTAAAACCCTATCGCAGGATAGCATGCAACAACCTTTTATGATGTACAGCTAACAGTGCATTGAGTTAAGTGAAGTGTCCATTGGTCGTTATGTTTAACTTAATTAATCTTACTGTGTGTCGCTTATGCGGTGATTAACGCTATACTATGGCAATGAAACCTGTATTACTTTATTCATAATTATTTTATAAGTATCCTATGGCCAATCCTACGCGAAATGTCCACGCTAACACTGATGAGTCCTCTGTGTGGGGTAATGAAACCGCTCAAGTTAATGAGATTGCTAAGATTGACTTTAATGAAGATATGACACCTTTTATTGATCCTCAACAACAGGATGTCGATGACAGTCAACTTCATGCTCATCAACAACGAGTTGCGAATAAGATTAAACTGCAATTATTGGGGGCAACTCAGTCTCAACATAATTTGGTAGCGCCTGGAATGACTGAGATAGATGCAGAAACAGAAACAGATACAGCCCCAATAGGCTCTGTTGTTAATAAGCTTATTACCCGAATAATGACATCAACAAATGCAATGATTATTGTTGTTACGGTACACGTGTTACTGATTATTTTTGCGAGCATTTATTGGAAAGTCGATGTTGGTGGTTTACTCGATATTCCGCTAACCGATGCCGCAAGTCGCAATCAAGCTAAGCCTTTACCCCCACTTAAAAGTTACCTCATCACCCAAGCCGAGTATGACAAATTGGTTGAGCGAGCTAATCTCAAATCGAATGCAACCAATAATACGGCAATAATAGATGTACCTGTTACTGAGGTTATCAATAATGATGTGGTACAAGCGCCTGAAAAGGCAATGTCTAGCACTGATCAGCGCAAGTAACCGTCACTGAGTTAGTCTTTCCGAGTTGGCACCCGTCACCAGTAATCTAGATAAGCTTGATTGTCTGCAAAAAGGTTAATGCTTCAATGTGTTGATTGGATCAAATTGGTTCTAGACCGCTTCGATACAGTAGTCTATTGATATTCTTGCTGCGCACTGACTTGTGATCAATACTGACTTGTGATCGATACTAGGTCGAGAGTGTTACCGGTAGCTAAAGCATCAGTGGCATGGCTTATGTGATAAAAGTGCAATAGCGGAGCAAAGTTTAAACGGTGTTAAATGAGCCTTTGCTTGTTTGTTGAACGGCAATGAATAGTCACTTCAATCAACGAAAATTGGTTGAAGTGTAATTGAGCTGAATATGCTCAATAAGGCGAAGCGGAGATTATACTTTTTTATACTTAAAACGGTGAACGACACTAGACCAGCATAATGCACAGATCATCCCACTGATTAAGCCGACAAAATGGGATTCAGTGGCAACTCGCGCATTAATCAATTGAGTAATGCTATCGCTCGCACCAAATAATTGCTCATATCCCACTTTGATGATGACACCGAGCAAGAGTAAATAACCTGAACGATAACCTCTGCGGATATCCATTACCGCGCCAAATACAAATAAGCCATGTAATAATCCACTTAGCCCCACATAGGCTTTCAAGCTAGGATAAAAAATATATAAGCCTATGCCCTCTAACAGGCATAAACTGAAAAAAAGCAGCAATAATTTACCGGCGTGCTGCTTATAATGAACTTCATGGAGGAAGATAATGACCCAGAAACCGGCTAAATTCATTAGCAAGTGCCATAAATTAGTATGCAGCAGGTTACCGGTGATTAATCGCCAAACTTGACCATGAGCAATTGCGTCATACTGATAACTGAAATACTGATCAGTAGGCCAAAATGAAGGCGAAGGTAAATCTGCCGCAAAAAGCCCAATACAAATGAGGCTGATCACCACAACAACATGATATAGGCCAACAGTGTTTGATTTATGTTTTAACAAAATATCCTCTATACTCACCGTCAAATTTCAGTCAAGCCAATTTGTTTTGAAGACACTGAGTTAACTGTAGCGCAAAAAGGTTATTTTGAGTTAACCCTATGTCGTTTTGGTATCTTAATGAAAAATAATGCAATAACAACAGAGGGATATTAAAGTGTAAACCTCTGTTGTTAGTTAAAGAGTGTGAACGATATGGTCATATTTTATTGTTTAACGATGTCATGACTGATTGACTATTTTGCAGATAATCATCTAAGCCTCGTTGACGCAGTAAACATGCAGGACAATCTCCACAGCCCTCACCAATAATACCGTTATAACAAGTTAACGTTTGTTGTTGCACTAAGGCTAATTGATGATATTTGTCTGCCAATGCCCATGTTTCAGCTTTATTGAGCCACATTAGTGGGGTAACGATTTTAATCGGTTTGTCCATACCTAAAGCTAAAGACGATTGCATCGATTGAATAAACTCGTTACGACAATCTGGATATCCGGAAAAATCCGTTTCACATACGCCAGTAATGATAACCTCACAACCAAGTTGATAAGCATAAATACCCGCTAAGGTTAAAAATAGTATATTACGCCCAGGCACAAAGGTATTTGGCAAACCATTATTCATCAAATCATGTGATACGGGAATGGCGTCACGCGTTAACGCAGAAATGGCCAACTCGTTTAACAAGGTAGCATCCATGACTTTATGGCTTGCTAATTTCAACTCTGTTGCCAATGATTTTGCCACTTCTATTTCTTGACGATGACGTTGACCATAATCAAAAGTGATCCCATGTACTTCATCATATTGTGATAAAGCTTGGATAACACAAGTAGTTGAATCTTGACCGCCACTGAAAACAACAAGGGCTTTAGTTGGTGGGTTTTGCTTTGCATCTGGCATGGATATACTCATTAACGTACTGAACTGACGGGTAAGATCGGTGTGATCAACGCTTAGTGGTTCAAGTAAATAGAAATGATATTTTACCTAAGGCAGACCCAACTGCAAAGCCATAGGTGTAAATACTTGCAGCTAATGGCAAAATACTCTATAAATGCCGCCCCGTTGAAAGTCAGGTAGCCGATACTTGTCGCTAAAAGTAAGGTAAACGATGAAATATCCCATTAACGAAGTATTTGAAACAATACAAGGTGAGGGCTCATATACTGGTGTTGCTGCACTGTTCGTGCGCTTACAGGGCTGTCCTGTGGGTTGTGCATGGTGTGATACTAAGCAAACTTGGGATGTATTACCTGAAAATAAAGTTACTGCGGATCAAGTTATTCAAGTGGATGGCACCCTCGGTCGATGGGCTGATCATACTGGGCAAACATTATTGCAAGCGTTCACAGAGAAAGGATTTACGGCTAAGCACATAGTGTTAACCGGTGGTGAGCCGTGCTTGTATGATTTAACAGAGTTAACTACCGACTTTATAGAGGCTGGTTATAAGATCCAGATTGAAACCAGTGGTACTTTTGAAGTGAAATGCCATGCTAAGGTTTGGGTAACTGTATCACCTAAAATCAATATGAAAGGTGGATACAAGGTGCTCGAACAAGCATTAAACCGCGCAAATGAAATTAAACATCCGATCGCCACAGAATATCATATTGAAGAATTAGATGAGCTATTGCGAAATATTGATGTCAGCGATAAAACCATTTGTTTGCAACCGATCAGCCAAAAGGCCCGCGCGACAGAACTTGCAATAAAAGTATGTATTAGTCGTAATTGGCGATTATCTATCCAAACACACAAATATTTGAATATCGATTAGCAGGTATTTATTTCAGGCACAATTGTGTCAACACAGTTGTGCCATAAAAAAGCCGTTGAACACAGGTTCAACGGCTTTTTTATGTTCGGATAGTTAACTCAGTAAACCTGTGTCATTAAACGCGGTCAGTTTTTCTCGATAGTGCTCAAAACAACCAATGTTGTCCTCAATCCATTGTGGATTGTAATAGGTATCTAGATAACGCTCTCCGGCATCACAAATCAAGGTCACAATCGAGCCTGTTTGACCGGCACTTCGCATCTGCGATGCCAGCAACAATGCGCCGTATAAGTTTGTGCCGGTTGACGCACCGGTTTTACGCCCGATGAGTTGTTCTAACCACTGAATCGTTGCGATTGAGGCGGCATCAGGGATTTTAATCATGCTATCAATCACACCAGCAATAAAAGACGGTTCAACGCGAGGTCGACCAATGCCTTCAATTTTACTGCTTTTATCACTAACCAGAGTGGCATCACCACTGTGAAAGTAATCATAAAATACTGAATTTTCTGGGTCAACGACGCACAGTTGTGTTTGTTGTTGTTGATAACGAATGTAGCGGCCAATGGTGGCACTTGTACCTCCAGTACCAGGGCTCATGACAATCCAACTTGGAATTGGATGAGGTTCTCTTTCCATCTGATTAAAAATCGAGTCAGCAATATTGTTATTACCCCGCCAATCTGTTGCGCGTTCAGCATAAGTGAATTGGTCCATATAATGACCCTTTAACTCAGTGGCTAACCTTTCTGATTCTGCATACATTTGACTGCCATTATCGACAAAATGGCATTGAGCACCATAGAATTCAATTTGTTGGATTTTTTTCTTGGCGGTAGAAGTTGGCATCACTGCGATAAAAGGTAATCCGAGTAATCTTGCAAAATAGGCTTCCGAAACGGCGGTGCTGCCAGAGGAGGATTCAATAATCGGGGTATCTTTTTTTATCCAGCCATTACAGAGCGCATACAGAAATAGTGATCGAGCTAAGCGATGTTTTAAGCTACCAGTGGGGTGAGTACTCTCATCTTTTAAATAAATGTCTATTCCATCAAGTTGTGGAAGATCTAATTTTATAAGATGCGTATCTGCAGAACGTTGATAATCGGCTTCTATTTTTGCGATGGCCTGATTGACCCAAGTAGATGACATGCAATTGCACCCGTTATTCCAAAAAGGAATAAATAATAACTAAAATACAAACTTAAGAGTAGTGTTTATCGACACAAGGAAACAATTATTATTGAATAACGGCGATGAAGGGCAATATTGTTGAGATCAGCTAATCACACAACAATTAGAACAACAATTAAAACAACAATTAGTGCACAAGTAACCCAGTAGTGAGTACAAGTACTACCACAATAAATAACACAATAGTTATCACAACAGATTGTTAGTACAACAGATTGTTAGTACAACAGATAGTGAGTACAACAGATAGTGGTGTAAACAGACTATAACTTGGATGACATAAATTGGTCTAGATGAGGTCGACAAAGCGCAGATAGGGAAATATTTTTAACAAGGGTAAATAAGCTACAGGACACAGTAATAAAACAGCGTTGAATTAAAGTAAGATGTAAAATGGTGGAGGGAGAAGGATTCGAACCTTCGAAGGCTGAGCCGTCAGATTTACAGTCTGATCCCTTTGGCCACTC